>CAYWDL010000091.1:0-7689 GCA_964457015.1 uncultured Roseburia sp.
CAACTCCAAGAGTCAAGCCATCATATGCCGCTTTTTCAACGCTGGACTGGTCAGCCTGATTAATGTATCTCACATTTTCCTGAATATAATCATATGCAGCTCTTGCCTTTTGGGTTATGGACATGGAATCATCCACAATATCCTTCAAGATATCATCCACCATAGTATCCACATATTCCCTTGTGACATTTTTCACCTCAACCCTTGTCACTCTGACAACGCCATTGCCTGACTTATCGGTAGCAGAATATGTAACATCATACACTCCCGGAACCTCATAGTTCACCTTGCTGTCATCAACCTTTACTGTAAGCACGCCATCCACATCATCTGTCCCAGACACACCCAGCAAATAGTCCGGCTTCTGCCTTATAAATGTGGTAATGTCCGTCACCCCGGCAAGCTCCGGCGAAATAGCGTCATACAATATATTAAGAGTAGTATCAACATAAGAAAAATTTCCTGCCTCATCGGTCAATTTCAGCCTTATTATCTGAAGTCCGCGATTAACCTTGTCAGGCTCATTTTCAAATGTAATAGTAACCTTTGAAGAATCCTTCACGTCGCTGACGAACATACCCGGAACAATATCCTTCTTTTCTTCCAGAGACACCGCTACAGCATTAGCACTTGGCGCATCAGGGTCCACAACATTTATACAAACACTTTTCTGTACTCCATCCACATCCACAACTATAGGATATCTGCCAAGCCTGTTGGTATCCACACTACCGCTGACCAAGGCTGCCTTAGCACCATCAAGTCCTGCCGTAAGTATATTATCAGAAATTGCCACACTTCCAAGCTCCACATCCATTCCCTTATGCTCAACCACATAAAGCTTCCTATTAATTATAGTTGTATTTCCTGAAATATCAGCAACAGCAATCTTAACATCAATTACATCTCCACTGGTATAATCCGGTGTATCAACAAAATACATTGTCACATCATCAGCATCCTTATAGGAATACACAAAATCGCTTGGCATCAATGATGCGTTACCCTTTATCTCTGCTCTGCTAATCTCTGCGTCCTTGCCAACAACCACAGGAGCATCCCTATCAACTGCAATAAGCTTGCTCTTGTAATATTTACCATCAATCTCAACAGTAACATAGTAGGTTCCCGGTTTTTTCACCGTTTCCCCAAGGTCCGTTATGAGCTCACCGGTATCTTTATCGCTGAAAATAAAGCTTTCTGCTCCCGGAAAAGCATCGCCGAATTTATATTCTACATAATCCTTCACTCGGCAGACATCAACCTTAGAAGACACCAATGTAACATTTCCCGCTTCATCCTCTACCTTGACAATGGCTTCATAGCTTCCAACCGTACCATAATCCGGTTTCTTCTTATATTCAATCTTTACCTTTGACTTATCCGTTACCTTTGCAAGTAAATCCTTTGCCTCCAAGTCATCATACACGGACACCTCCACATCCTTCGTCTGAACCACAGGCGCAGTAGTATCCTCTATAATAATCTGGACTGTTCTCTCTTTTCCATTATAATTTATCTTAACCTGATATCTGCCCACTTTAGTTTTATCAATATCTGAAAAGCCTGAAATATATTCAATCTCGCCATCATCCTTTAAAAAAGTCTCTGCTATGGGCAGGTCATCACCCAGCTCCACATAGACCTTTTTATTTAATCCATAATAGTAGATAAAATCCGCCAAAAATACTATCAATCCAACGAACACAACCAAAGCAAGCAACACTATGCCGGCTATCTTCAGCCTTCTGCCATCCTTCATCTTAAATATCCTTACTTTCTAACATAGGTTACATATGTAAACGGTATTGCACCATTCACCCTTTCAATCTCAAATCTGTAAAACTCATTTTCATCAAATTCCGCAAAAAATGTATCTCCCTCAAACTCATCATCAATCTCAGTTATATACATGATTTTCACCATACCTATGGCTTCCTTATATAGTGCAGCACCACCTGCAATAAAAACATCCTTGTCATGGCCAAATTTCTCAACTGCCTTGTCCATGGCCTCACCAAGGGATGCCACCGTTGTACAATTATCAAACTCAAAGCTCTTTGTACCCGATACGACTATGGTGTAACGACCAGGCAAAGGTCTTCCAATTTCCTCATAGGTTCTTCTGCCCATAATCACAACATTTCCCATAGTCAGCTTCTTAAAACGTTTCTTTTCCCCGTCAATGTCCCAAGGAATACGCCCATTATGACCAATCGCCTTATTTTTCGAATATGCAACTATCAACCCTAACATAGGCACCTCCTAAAAACCATATGTAACATTATAACAAAAAGATTTTGCTTAAGCAACGTTAACAAAAAAAACTAAATTGAAAACATAAATTTTTCACAATTTATTTATTGTAGTTTTTAATTAACGGTGCTATTATGGATACTTGCAAACATTGTTTTACATTTATGAAAGGACAATACATATGTTAGAATTAAAAGGGATTAAAAAAGAATACCCTGCCGGTGACGGCAAGGTGGTTGCCTTAAAGGGCATCGATTTACATTTCCGCAAGTCTGAATTTGTATCCATTCTCGGACCTTCAGGCTGTGGTAAAACCACAATGCTTAACATAATCGGCGGACTTGACGGCTATACAGACGGGGATTTGATTATTAACGGAAAATCAACGAAGGAATTCAAGGACAGAGACTGGGACTCATACCGTAATCATTCAATTGGTTTCGTATTCCAGAGCTACAACCTTATTCCTCATCAGACAGTATTACAGAATGTTGAGCTTGCTCTTACACTTTCAGGTGTATCAAAGGCCGAAAGAAAAGCCAGAGCCACAAAGGCTTTGGAGGAAGTAGGTCTTGGCGACCAGCTCAAGAAAAAGCCAAATGAAATGTCAGGAGGGCAAATGCAGCGTGTTGCCATTGCCCGTGCCTTGGTTAACAACCCGGACATCATTCTTGCTGACGAACCTACAGGCGCTCTTGATACAGAGACAAGTGTTCAGGTTATGGAAATATTAAAGAAGATTTCCAACGACAGACTTATCGTTATGGTTACACATAACCCTGAATTGGCAGAAACTTATTCATCAAGAATTATTCGTATGCTTGATGGGGAGATAAAAGATGATTCCCAGCCTCTTACAGAGGAAGAAATAAAGAAGGAACAGGAATTATCAGCAAAGGCCAATGAGGAAAGTAAGAAAACAAAGAAGCCTTCCATGTCCTTTGGTACATCATTTATGCTTTCTTTGAAGAACCTTTTCACAAAGAAGGGACGTACAACACTTACAGCATTTGCAGGTTCAATCGGTATCATTGGTATCGCTCTTATCCTGTCCATTTCACAGGGTATGACATCCTATATTAATGCTGTTCAGGAAACCACATTGTCTTCGTATCCATTAACCATTGAAGCTACTACTATCGAGCTTTCAACACTTATGGAAACATTTATGAACGTTGCTTCTGAGGATCGTTCTCACGAAAATGATGCCGTATATAAGAAGGCTGCTTTGTACGATATGATGAACGCCATGAACAGCCTTGAAGCCGCAGAGAATGACCTTAAGTCATTTAAGAAATTCCTTGAAACAGAAATTAAAAAGGACGGCTCAGACCTTGCTGAGGCTATCAATGGTATTCAGTACTCATACAATCTTGATTTGTTAGTATATACCAAGAATATTGACGGCGAGATTATGTTTTCTGACACAGAAGCAATATTGCAGGATTTAATCGTTGAATATATGGATATAGATATGTCGTCTATGACTTCAATGAATGATACTATGTCATCAATGAGCAGTATGTCATTCTCCTCTATGTCAATGGCTCCGGCCCTTTGGCAGGAATTGCTTCCAGGCACCAACGGTGACCCTGTAAACAAATTAATAAAAGATCAGTACGAGGTCGTATACGGTTCATGGCCAAACAGCTATGATGAAATCGTGCTCGTAGTTGACGAAAACAACGAATTAGATGACATCACATTATATGCTCTTGGATTGCTTCCTGAGGAGGACATCGCAGCATTAATGAGTGCAGCAATGGATGGCACAGAGTTAGAGGTTGAGGAAACCAAATGGACCTATGAGGAAATCTGCGATACGGAATACAAGGTTATCTTAAACGCAGACTGCTATACTTATGATGAAACAACAGGTCTTTACACTGACCTCAGAGACACAGATACAGGTCTTCGTTACCTTTACGATAACGCCCTTAACCTTAAGGTTACAGGTATTATAAAGCCAATGGAAGATTCTAATTCAACAATGCTTACCGGAAGTATTGCTTACACAAGTGATTTGACAGAGTATCTCATAGAAAAGGCCGAAGGCTCGGCTGTTATTGACGCACAGCTTGCAGAGCCTCACACAGACATATTGACAGGTCTTCCTTTTGACGAGACAACAGGCTCTCTTACAAACGAAGAAAAAGAGAAGGCATTCCGTGAATACGCAGAAGGTCTTAGTGATATGGAAAAAGCTACTGTTTATATTGCTATTAATTGTATTCCATCAGAGGAATTCGTTCAACAGCAGATTGATGCAACAATCGGTGCCATGGAAAGAGCTGACATTGAAAACATGCTTATCCAGGGTATGGGACAGCAGATGAGTGTAAGCGAGGATGACATAAAAGCTTATCTTGCTGCTATGAGCGACGAGGAATTAATTGAGATTATTTCAATGTCAATGGAAGAACAGATTAAAGCTCAGTACGCCGCACAGGTTATGGCTGAAATGGCAGTTACGGACCCTACAATGCTTATTGCCGGCTTTGACGCAGCACTTCCAACATACACAACCCAGCAGTGTGCAGTATACTATGATGAAATATTAGAATTCTCTTCATCATCATACGAGCAGAATTTGTTGAATATGGGTTATATTGATTTAGAATCACCTGCATCAATTAACATATATGCTTCTTCATTTGAAAACAAGGATATCATTGAAGCAGCCATTGCTGACTACAATAAAGACGTTGAAGAAATCAAGCAGATTGCATATACAGACTACATTGGCATTATGTTATCATCAGTTACTACAATTATCGATGCCATCACATATGTACTTATTGCCTTTGTTTCCATTTCACTTATCGTTTCTTCAATAATGATTGGTGTTATAACATTGATATCAGTTCAAGAGCGTACAAAGGAAATCGGTATCTTACGTGCAATTGGTGCATCCAAGAAGGATGTATCCGGTATGTTTAATGCAGAAACTGTAATAGTTGGATTTGCAGCAGGACTTTTAGGTGTTATTGTGACATATCTCCTCTGTATTCCAATTAACATCATAATGCACAAGGTAACAGGCATCAGCAACTTAAGTGCTGAATTCCCAATTGGTGCAGCTGTTATACTTATAGTGATAAGTGTATTACTTACATTAATTTCAGGTATTATACCTTCAAGAAGCGCAGCTAAGAAAGACCCTGTAGTGGCACTTAGAACAGAATAAAATATCTAACAAAAAATCCCTGACAGATACGTAGAATCAAAAAACTACGTACCTGACAGGGATTTTCATTTTCTTATACCAAAAGCTCCTAACAAAGATGCTAGCACAACTCCAAAAACAAGTAGCAAGAAGCCCCAAAATATATTATAATGTTATATACTATTACAACTCAAAGAAGGATTTTAACATATGCTACAGCTAAAAAACATAAGCAAAACTTATGATATAGATGAATATAAAATAAATGCTTTAAACAGTATTTCCGTAGCCTTTAGACCAGCTGAGTTCGTTGCAATTCTCGGTCCCTCAGGCTGTGGCAAAACAACTCTTTTAAATATCATAGGCGGTTTAGATAAATACACAAATGGTGACCTTATCATTGATGGCACTTCGACCACAAGCTTTTCAGATAAGGATTGGGACTCCTATAGGAATCATTCCATAGGCTTTGTATTCCAAAATTACAACCTCATTCCACACCAGACCGTACTTTCAAATGTTGAGCTTTCGTTGACTATAAGCGGCATAGACAAGGCCGAGCGAAAGCAACGTGCAATCAATGTACTGGAAAAGGTGGGCTTGGCTGACCAATTAAACAAGAAGCCTAACCAGCTATCCGGTGGTCAGATGCAGAGAGTTGCCATTGCCCGTGCCCTTATAAACAATCCGGATATTCTTTTGGCAGACGAGCCAACAGGTGCGCTGGATTCTGAGACAAGTATTCAGGTTATGGACATTTTGAAGGAAATCTCCAAGGAAAAGCTTGTAATTATGGTCACACACAATCCTGAGCTTGCCGAAAGTTATGCTACACGAATTGTACAAATGAAGGACGGCTCATTAACAGCCGATTCCGCACCATTTACAACGCCAAAGAATCATAAGAAAAAGATAAATTTCAAGCATATATCAATGTCACCTAAGACTGCGTTTTCTTTATCCTTGAATAATCTTATATCGAAGAAGACACGTACATTTATGACCGCATTTGCAGGCTCCATAGGTATAATTGGAATTGCATTGATACTTTCTCTTTCCAATGGTGTCAATGCCTATATTGACACCGTTCAGGAGGATACCCTTACAGCGTACCCAATATCAATAGATGCTGAATCAACTGACACCCTAAGCATTTTAACCTCTATGATGGAATTAACTGCCCAGGAAGAGCCTCACGACGATGGCAAGGTATATTCAAACACTGTATTATACGATGTTTTTAACAAGGCTCATGGCACTTCATTTAACCAGAATAATCTGAAAGCTTTCAAGAATTTTCTTGATACAAATGAAGATATAGGAAAATACGCCACAGAGATTCAGTATATATACGACTCTCCCCTGCCTATATATACCAAGGATGTAAATGGCAACATCATAAAAACCGATATGGCAGAAACCATAAGCAATGCCTTTGGCGGACAGTCTGATATGCTTGCCGGCACCTACAACACCATATTGTCTCAGATAAAAATATGGGATGAGCTGATGTACGACAATGAAGGAAACATCAGTCAGCTTGAAAAGAACCAATATGAGCTTATATACGGCAGCTGGCCTGACGAATACAATGAGGTAGTTCTTATAGTCAATGAAAACAATGGCATTGCGGACCTTTTACTCTATGCCATGGGATTAAAGGATACCACCACTCTTCCTTATATTATCAGCAAGGCAATTGATGGTGAGAAAATCGAGTACACCGAAATTGATTTCTGGAAATATGAAGATATTTGTAGCAAAGAATTTAAGCTGATACTACCTACGGAGCATTATCTTTACAACGAAGCCGACAATACCTACACCGACGTAAGTCTTACATCAGCAGGTCTTGAGTATTTATACAATAATGGCGACATCGGTGTGCAGTTAAAAATCAGCGGTATCATAAGAATTAACTCAGATGTTACCAGAACCTCGGTATTTTCTATGGGCTACACTCATAAGCTTACGGAATATGTACTGGACTCTGTTAAAGACGATGAATTGATTCAGGCTCAGCTTACAAATAAGGATACCAATATTTTGACAGGTCTTCCTTTCTCCGATGACAGCAATACAGCCAAAACAGCCGAGGAAAAGGTTGCTTCCATAAAAGAATATATAGCTAGTCTCGGTGATACTACCGACGACCTTGCACTTAAGGCTGAGATTTATACATATATGAAATCCATTCCTGATGCAAAGTATTTAAGCAGTACTGTGGAGGAAACAATTGATACCTTAGACCGTTCGACCATCGAAGG
>CAYWDL010000092.1:0-5613 GCA_964457015.1 uncultured Roseburia sp.
TAAAGTACGTTCTAATATTTAATGCTGTATATGCTGAGCATGGGAATATCTGTGGATCCTCAATTCCATATCCTGATAAATATCTTCTAGCTGACTGTATAGCTTTACCGATATCTTCTTCTTCAGGATTAAAACCATCCATTTTATTGATAACAAATAAAAATCTATCTCTTACCTGCTTTCCACCCTTCTTAATCTGTTCAGCAACATAAGTCAACAACGAAGCATCATCATTTGTGCTTAACTGTGTGCCATTTAAAACATATAATATTAAGTTATTTGAATCATTATTTATGGCTTTATATGTAGTATTTTTGTGAGCCTGGTTCTGAGCATTATTTGGCCCTGGTGTATCTACAAGCATCAATGCCATACTTCTTGAATCGAGGAATGGTATATTTCCTTCAGCAACAATTCTATGTACATTTTCATCATCATTTAATGCACTCATAACCTCGTATGTTAGTTCAGGTACTTCTTTTATCAATTCTTCATCTCTATCGTACACTTCAGCGTCAAAATAATCCACATCAGTATCAAGAATCTCTGTAATCATCGCTGTACATGCTTCATTTTTTGAAGGCATAAGCTTTTTTTGCAACATCGAATTAATCAAGGTTGATTTTCCAGAACTCATTGTCGCAATAACATTAACTGGAAATACAGAATCATTTATATTATCAAATGCCTTGAGAAGCTTCTTATCTTTAAAATCTTCAATTGGCCCTTCCTTTAAATCATTAAAAACTTCTACAATTCTCTCATTTACATCATCATTGGATTTACCCTGAATGTAATTTAATTTAGCATTATTGATAACCTTTTTCTCTAGCGCACTATTAAATGAATCCTCAAAATCATCCCAATCTAGCTCCATACCACAGAATTCTGCTTCATAATCCAAAGTATTATACTCATTTACAAGCATCTTTGGGAAATCGCCAACCCACTCCTGTAGACGTTTTCCTTTTACTAATTTAAAAAGTGTACTATCCTTTTCAACGTCCCTTCCGTTAACCTTAATAAATGTTTCTAATTTGTACGGATTATATTTTACATATACCTGTGCCATTTATTTTTCCTCCTTTATAGCATCTTTAATAATTTTTTCAACATAAGCAAAGCCACATGTTTTTTGCAATTGCATTTCTTCGTTCTCTACATCATCGATTTTAATTGTTGGAAAATACTTGCTATAATATTCCGTAAGTTTCATTTTCTCAAATTTATCTATCATATTATACAATTCTCTTTTTTCAACTCTCGATAATTGCTTATCTTGCGATATTTTCGAAAGATAAGCTGCATATGATGAAACAGGGCATACATTTGGTTTTTTAAAACCTTTTGATTTAATATATTCACCTATTTTTTCAACTGCCTTCAACACATTTTCATTTTCTTCATCAAACATATCTATTTTGTTTATTACAAACAATATTGGCTTTCTTCCAATATGTTTCTTTACATATTCTAGATGTTCATCTTCATCATTTGTACCTAACTGAGTAGCATTCATCAAATATATTAAATAATCATATTTTTTGCTTCTAATTAACCTATCTGTTATTTCTCTGTGTTCTAAATCACCACTAAAATTAACCCCCGGCGAGTCATTTATTACAATTCTATCCCCACCTAACAAACTGTTATAATATGTACTAACAACTATTCTATCAGACGCATTATCTTCATTATCATTCAATAATTCCTCTCTGTCTGCATTCAACACCAAATCATGATCATATTCGCTTGAATATCCATCCTCCAACACCTTTCCAATAACTGTATGAATTTTACTTGTACATGCCATATTTTGCGAAAGGCTAATATATTTACCAGTAATCGCATTAATAAATGTTGATTTTCCTGCACTCATCGTCGCCGTAACCATCAAATTTTTAGGTTTTTCAGATATGAAGTCGAGATTTTTCAAAACCGACAAAATATATGTTTCTTCGTCCTTTGTCATTTCTTTTTCTAAAATCATATTACGATTCTTATTATTTTCACTAGCAAGTTTTAATAACTTATTTACAAACTTCTTTTGGCTAGCCATTTCCGGAAAATCTTTGTAATATTCACGTTTAACATCCTGCATTTTTTCAGATTGAAGAAGTTTGTCATCAAAACCAATTATATGTAATAAATCTATCACGAGATATTTTTTATAATAATTTACATTATTTATTTTTTCTTCAGAACTTTCTTTTTCATTCAATATTTCCGTATATGAATTTATTTGCGAAACAATATATTTTCTTCTATTCCATCCACCTATTTTTACATATTTTTTTAATAATTCTATATACTGTTGCTTAATATCTTTATTTTCATTGATAATCGGATTATTAACAATGATATTGGCGCTTGCTAATAAATCAGTATTCACTTCATTTCCTCCGTTCCCTACTGTAGTTACAGTATTTCTTTTTTATTTAATTTTTTGTATCTTTCTATACTTTCTTCCGTTTTTCTTCACGAGCACATACCTACCTCATATAAATATATCACACACACAATTATTTTTCAATTACTATTAATAATAGTAACACCAGCCCACGACACTGAATGTCACGTTAAAACTTTTTCACCTCTCTTTTTTGCTTTTTTTTAATCAAAAAAACATTGCAGAAAAAAATCTACAATGCGCCCGTATTTTCATTCAACAAATATCAGGTCAGCTTTCTAGTTCAATTATTAATTCCACACATAAAACAATGTAGATATTATACACCTTTTCCCCTGATAAATCAATAAAAGGTCTTGATTTTCTTCCTGTAAACTTTCATCTTTCTCCCTCCCCTTCTCCCTCTAGTCCCCCCTTCTCCCCCAAACAAAAAACCGGGCCCTCAGCCCGGTTCCACCTCTACTTCTCATATATATTATAATCCAAAATCGTCTTTATGGTATAATTGCTCATCTTCGCAATTGGCATATTCAGCTTTCCTTCATCCACCAGCAGGGCTAGGGCAAATAGGTTCGCTTCGTACTCTACATTTGTCATGGCGTTTTTGCTAGTGACATCGAAATGGTTGATGCCTTCGCTATGTAAAAGAGCGTGTCCAAGCTCGTGAGCGCAAAGAACTCTTTTGGAAATATCAGCGTAATTGTTGTTGATTGCAATAATGGTTGGATAGCCTTCTGTTTTGATAGTGTGTGCCTTGAAGCCCTTTATGTTGGCACTTCGCTCAACCACCTCTATGCCCAGCTTTTCTGCAATCTTATATGGGTCTTTAGTTTTCCATGTACGCCTAATATCTTTCGCCATTTTAATTATCTCTGAAGCTTTCATATATTCATACTCACCTTATCTTTCATCCTTTGTGATGCTCTTGTATTTGTAGCTTACCAACTTCAGCTGCTGAAGAATCTCGTTGGCAAATTCAACGATAGTTTCTTCACTCATATCATGTGGGTCATAGCCACCATATGCCGCAAGGGTTGGTGTTTTCAAGATGAATTCCATCGCATCCTGAGCATTGTTAAAGTACTCTGGCATAGGCACATTTATATTTTTCTTGTCGTTGCCCATAAGTTCTGCCGTTGACACACCAAGTACATCGCTAAGTTTTTCAATAATATTAATTGGAATCTTTTCAATAGAAGAATCCTCGTATCTGTAGATAGTTGAGCAAGATATGCCCAGCTCCTTTGCAATGTAATCAACTGAAATTTTCTTTTCTTTTCTTAACTTTTTAATTCTTTCACCGACTGTCATAGTTACTCCATCCTTTTTTTACGAATGTGCTTCCCCCCTTTAGCAATCTTATAAGTTCATTATACACAACTTAAAAAATTGTTCAAGAACTTTTTCGCATTTTTGCAATTTTTTGATTGACAGCTTCTTGCACAAATGCTATATTAAAATTGCATTTATGCAAGAAGTTTATTTAGGGCAATTTGCTCAGAACGGAGACCAATTATGTTAGAAATTAAGGATTTTTTCATTCCCAACATTCTTATCATAGGTGTTGGCGGAGGTGGCAATAATGCAATAATGCGAATGATGGCCAATCCAAGTGGACAGGCTACTTATGTTGCAGTAAATACAGATTTACAAGCTTTGGAGGATTCACCTGCTGAAGTTAAAATTCAGATTGGTCGAAAGCTGACTAATGGATTTGGAGCTGGCGCAGACCCTTCAATTGGCGAAACTGCTGCCAAAGAAAGTGAAGATGAACTTATTGCTGCAACTGCCAATACAGATATGGTAATCCTTACATGCGGAATGGGCGGCGGAACCGGTACAGGTGCTACTCCTGTAATTGCCAAGCTGTGTAAGGAACGCGGCATTCTGACAATAGCTATCGTCACGGAGCCTTTTAATTTTGAAAGCACGCCACGTACTATCGCCGCAAAAGCAGGAATAGCTGAACTTCAGAAATATGTTGATACCTTAATTGTCATTCCAAATGACAAGCTCCTAACTATTTCCGATAAGCCATTCAAACTGTCATCAGCATTCACTATGGCAGATTCAGTTTTGAAGCACACCATAGAAGGCGTTAGCAATATTATTTTTAACAAAGGTATGATTAATCTTGATTTCAACGATCTTAAGACAACCTTACTGGACAAGGGTAAGGCACACCTTGGAATTGGAACAACAAAGGGTAATTCCAGCCTTATGGACGCGGTAAATCAGGCTATCAACTCACCTTTACTTGATACTACTATCAAGGGTGCTTCCCATATTTTATTTAATTCTAGTGGTGATGTGGATATTTTAGAGTTGAATCAGGCAGTGTCATACATACGAGAACTAGCCGGAAATAATGTCAATATTATTTGGGGTACCGTTGCACCAAAGGATTCTGCAGATGGCGAAGTCGTAGTAACCATCATTGCTACAGGCATTGAAGATAATAATTCTATGCCGACAATAGCAAAGCCTGCTGAATTCACGGCAAAGCCTTTAAAACCGATTACTAATTCGCAGAATACGGCAACTCCTCCAAGACCTGCAAACGCCAAATTAAGGGACATACAGATACCTCCTTTCTTGTCCAAATATAGTAAATAAACCACAGAAAAGTGCTTCACATACGTATGTTATGCGAAGCACTTTTCACTTTATATTTATACTACTTTCCAAGCTCCATTAAAGTCTCCATAAGCTCCAAATCTTCCGGTTTAACCTTAATATTAGTTGTAACTGGTGCCTGTCCTGGCTTTGTAACAGTCATTTCAATGATAGTTCCTTCCGGAATACCACTTCCGAATACGTTGCTTAAAAATGCTACGAATTTAGGGTGACTTTCTGTGAATTTATTTTTTGCGCTCATTAGCTTCATTGCTTTTGCTGGATTAAACATTTTGCGCCTCCTATTCATTCTTTATTGTGAACATAAGTATATACCTAAATCCATTTAAAATCAAATTCAATATTCTCAAAATCATACTTAATTCTTCTATACTCAATTCCCTTATTGTTATCATTAAGTACAGCCTCTGTTTCCTTATTAATCAGAGGATGGATAGCATCAGCAAGCATTACTGAACAGAACTCCTTGCATTTATGCTCATTATCAAGGATTAGTTCATATCCTCTCACCATTTTCTTCATATTCTTGTTCAGCACAAAATCCCCTTCTAAAGTTATCAAATCCC
>CAYWDL010000092.1:5623-7686 GCA_964457015.1 uncultured Roseburia sp.
TAACAAAATTAATATAGAAAAAGGCCTCTGTCACTATACCAACCATCTTATTGCAGAATTTAAGCTCCAGCATATAGAATTTATCTTCGGTGATTGTCCACATATCTATGGCTGATTTGCCACCTGTAAATATGCGGTTAGCCGTTGCTGTACTGCCCTTAAACAGACCAACAGGCAGCTGATTATATATAGTTGTATTCTCATCAATCCCCAGCGCCTTACACAGAGCCTTTCGACCACCATTAATCATCCAAAGCTCCACTATATGTTCAGAGCAGGCGCCATTATTATTTTCTTCCTGTTCATCAGGCTCTTTGCCCTTTGAATCAGGATAATTATTGGTTAACTTCATTTTATTGTCATAAATAAACCCTGCAAAGGCAGTCTTTACCTCCTCCAGCTTTTCTGACAGCACAAACCATTCATACTGCTCACTAAATCTAAGTACTCTGTATAAAAATCTGTCATAATGTCCCTTACCTTCGAAATTCTTTTCCAATTCAAATTCCGCATCCAGCTTTATTTTCTTGCCATTTTCCTTTCCATAATGGGCATAAATCGCTGCTGCC
Source organism: uncultured Roseburia sp. (assembly GCA_964457015.1). Classification (GTDB taxonomy): domain Bacteria; phylum Bacillota; class Clostridia; order Lachnospirales; family Lachnospiraceae; genus SVEL01. The sequence goes on from CAYWDL010000092.1 coordinate 6,193, forward strand.
CAGCCTTCAAAGGCTGCGTTGGTATCCTGCATATTAAGGTTCTTTTCCTTTGCCAAACCCACCGATTTTTTATTAAGAAATGTCATAACAACATATTCATTATCTTCTGTGATATCAATATTTCCCGGCATCCTAATACTACCATTATGAAACTTATCCTTAAATATTTTTGCAAGCTCATCCTTAAATTTAATCACATCTTTAGACATTTTATAAATCCTCCCTAATTCGCGTCTTTAGCTCCGCTTTTATCTTCAACTTTTTAAATGCTCCAACATTTTCTGTATGTATTGGATAAATCATTTCCTGCGGATTCACCTCGTTAATAACACTTTCAAGCATTTTGGCTATTGCATGACCGCTGGTATGCATGACCTTGGTATTACCATAAGAATCCATAAAGCCTTTCCACACCGGATTATACGCATTTTTCTCCGGATTAAGGTATCCCTCCCACATAGAATACACGATTTTAGGATTTAAATCCTTGAACCTATCCACCCATTTTCTGTATGCATCCTCCGCCTTTATTATAATTAGAAAGCCTTCTTCTCTCAGCTTATCCTCATTTTCTAATATTTTCTTATAGCCTATAGTGCTAACATCATCAAACTTATATAAAGGCGTATGTTTTCCGGCTACCTTTGTGAAATTTTCAAGCTGTTCACACACATATCCATTGGCATATGTTTTCCTTCCATATTCCTTTGCCGCATTGTAAAATGTTGCAAGCGAGTCTAGATTTGTTGAAGAACATATCAAAAACACATACTTTTCTTCACTGAACAGCTGTCTTGCGTCCCTCAACATATCCTTCTCAGAGTAAACCTTTTCTCCCAGTCTGCTCATCATAGTTCCTTCTGTGATTAGAATATCTACATCACGCTTTCCATATTGGCGCACGTACTTTCTTATAGTTGGTATTACAGCCTTACCCCTATATCCGTGGTCTCGAAAATCTCCAGTATGAAGAATAACCTTGTCGGCAGTTTCAATTAAATACATATATGCATCGTACGCAGAATGGTCAACCATATATGGTGTAACCCTTATATCACCTATCTCTATAGGCTCATCTGCCTCCACCTGAACTATTCTGCCATCATCCTTTAATATATCTTCAGCTTCCTCATCTTCAATATGCTTTGCAATGGTTGTCATAACCATTCTCGTAAGCTCACCCATATACAAGGGGATGTTCGTTGGTATTTCTTTATATCTTCCTATATGGTCACCATGATAATGTGTAAAAAACACAGCATCTATCTCTTCATTCTTCCAATCAAAATCTACATCTGCATCTGATTTAGAGCCAGGTAATGACTGTCCAAAGTCAATCATTATTCTTGCTGTTTCAGTGGAGATAATAGTCACACACCCACCTATCTGATTGCCATTGTGAATTATTACATTTGTGGACATCTCAATCCTCCTTAGTATCTATTCTCCTCAACATATATCTGTAATCTTCCATCTATATTACGCACCAGAACA
>CAYWDL010000093.1:0-7484 GCA_964457015.1 uncultured Roseburia sp.
GCTAACAGATTTAATGCAATATATGGAGATGTGTTTACGGTTCCTGAGCCATATATTGGAAAGCAGGGCGCGAAGATTATGAGCCTTCAGGACCCTACAAAGAAGATGTCAAAGTCCGATGAAAATCCAAATGCCAGCATCATTCTTCTTGACGATACGGATACTATTATTAGAAAGTTCAAGAGAGCGGTAACAGATTCAGAGGCAGTTGTAAGATACTCAGATGACAAGCCGGGTATCTCAAATCTTATGACAATTTATTCTGTTTTGACAGGTAAGACATATGAAGAGATTGAAAGAGAGTTTGACGGAAAAGGCTATGGTGATTTCAAGCTCGCAGTTGGTGAAACTGTAGCAGATGGTCTTAAGCCAATTCAGGATAGATTCTATGATTTATCAAAGGATAAGGCTTATGTGGATGGTATCATTAAGAATAATGCTGAAAAGGCAAACTACTTTGCGAGAAAGACTTTGAGAAAGGTTCAGAAGAAGGTAGGTTTCCCGGAGATACCTAGATAGTTTTTAAATAATGACTGTGGTGAGAGGGCTTGGTTGTAGATAATCAAGTCCTTGTTTTTTAATATAAAAGAAAAAGGATGAGTAATATGGAGGAGAAAATTTCAATAAGAAAAGAAGTTTATGAGGCTTATGTTAATATTTTAAAAGAGGAATTGGTTCCGGCTATGGGCTGCACAGAGCCGATTGCACTTGCATATGCAGCAGCTAAGGCAAGAGAGGTTTTGGGAAATGTACCTGATAGAGTCGAAGTGGGCGTTAGCGGAAGTATACTGAAAAACGTTAAGTCTGTAATAGTGCCAAATACCAATCAGTTAAAGGGTATAAGTACAGCAGTTGCGGCCGGAATTGTTGCAGGGAATGCAAAAAAGGAGCTTGAGGTTATTGCTGATGTGACTGAAGAACAGGCAAACAACATAAAAACTTATCTTGAAAATACGAAAATAGATGTAAGATGTATAGATGGTAATCATACATTTGAGATTTTGGTTGAAGCTTATTATGGGAAAGACAGTGCAACTGTAAGAATTGTAAATTATCATACCAATATTGTTCTTATAAAGAAAAATGCTGAGATTCTTCTAGAGGCTGAGGTTGTAGGTGAGAGCGAGGAAGGGCTTACCGATAGAAGCATAATGAATATGAAGGATATTTGCGAATTTGTAGATATGGTTGATATCGAAGATGTTAGGGAGATTATTGGAAGGCAGATTAATTACAATAGCGCCATTGCAGAAGAGGGGCTGCGAGAAAATTATGGTGCTAATATTGGTAAAATTATAATTAAGACAGAAGGTGATTCTGTTCGTGTAAGAGCAAAGGCTATGGCAGCGGCAGGCTCTGATGCCCGTATGAATGGCTGTGAAATGCCAGTTATAATCAATTCAGGTAGTGGTAATCAGGGAATTACGTGCTGTGTTCCGGTTGTAGAGTATGCAAAGGAATTTAAGGTAAGTGAAGAAAAGTTATATAGAGCCTTGGTATTATCTAATCTTGTGTCAATTTATCAAAAGACGGGAATTGGCAGACTTTCTGCATATTGCGGTGCTGTAAGTGCTGGTGTTGCAGCCGGTGCCGGTATTACATACCTTCACGGATTTGGGTATAAGGAAATAAAGCATACGGTAGTTAATGCGCTTGCTATTACCTCCGGTATGATATGTGACGGAGCAAAGGCTTCCTGTGCGGCTAAAATAGCTATGTCAGTTGATGCCGGTATTCTTGGCTTTGAAATGTATAGAAATGGTCAACAGTTCTATGGTGGGGATGGCATCGTGGCTAAGGGTGTTGATGCGACCATTAAGAATGTCGGTTGTCTTGGCAAGGATGGTATGCGCGAAACAAATCAGACTATTATAGATATGATGATGAGATGTTAGAAATGTAAAAGCCTGCGAGTTTGCTTTTTGTATACTCGCAGGCTTAGTTTTATTTCTCGCCAATAACCATTATGGAAAATGCAGGCAAAGTGTAGCCTGTATCAGTTTTATTTACATCATCTGTTCCTGTAAGGAGTGTTCCTAAAATGTCTTGTTCAAGAACATTTTTGCCGTTGATTTCAAGAGAATTCAGGTTAACATCCTTGCTTTCTTTAGCTGTGTTATATACTATAAGTATTTCTTTGTTATTGTACTCTTTTGAAATAACACAAATATTGTCATCAGACAATTCACTATAAAATGTAACTGTGCCTCTTGCAATTTCCGGATTCTGATTACGTAAAAGAATGGCATCTTTTACATAATTGTAAATTGAAGTAGTGCTTGAGGCCTGTTCTTCAAGGCTGTCAAACTTCATTTTTACATCTTCCATATAAGGAGGTCCGTCACACATTCCTTCAGCATCAGCATCTTTGCTCCAATACATAGGGGCACGCTTGTTTTCATCCTTACCGGAGCCCTTCATACCAAGCTCTTCACCATAATATATGAACACATTTCCACTCATCAATATAATTGGCATTATAGGAAGCATAAGTAGTAGCACTGCTTACTAAAGCTTCGCCGAAAGAAGAGGCCTTGCGTTTACCATTTATAGTGTTGGCAATGATTCCCGAGTTATTTGCAAAATCAAAGGCAAACATACTGTCCACGCCACTTGCGTAATATTGAGAATAATAAACAATATCCATCCAACATTCACACACAATATAGGCATCAGATGAAACGGACTTCACATAATCATTGAACCAGGTAAGTATTTCGATATTGGCTTCTTCATTACCTGACTGATATTCCTTAACAGCATCCAATCTAAAACCTTCAACACCCTTATCAAGCCAGAACTTTGCAATATCTTCAAATTCCTTACGAACATTTTCGTTTGACAGATTTAAATCAGGCATTTAGCTCCAAAACTGTGCTTCATAATACCAGTCTGTGCCGGAAATCTGAGAATAACCGCTTGCATAGTCTTTTGTGAATTTATTCATAATGCTCCTCCGGAATATAATTAAGTTTTATTAGTTGTATTTTACTATTTGTGGGTAATGGTCTGCAAGAAAAATAAAAATATATTTTTCACATTTAAAACAAATTTTGTACACAAATTAATATTATATTATAAGAGTACTATTGATAACATAGTATACAACTTAACATTTTCATAACTCTACCTGCCGGGTGACCGGCAGGTATCCCCCGTAATCATGGAGACCGCACGTCGCGGTCTCTTTTTGTGATAAAAGCCTGCTGGATTAATGATGTATTTTTTTTTGTTTTTTGAGCATACTAAATTTCATAGATTATGTAAGGAGAAGTCAGTATGGGTTCAGAAAAACATCCAAAATTAAAATACATTATGCGCATAATTTTTATGTCTATGGCATTTTACGGCGTGGCAGATCATTTGCTGAAGCAGAACCTGTCAGGCTTTATTAATGTTATTTCGTATTTTACCATACTTAGCAATATTATGTGCTTTCTGGTTCTTTTGTATGCAGTCATTAGAAGAAATAAGGCAGGCAGGAAATTTAATATTGTCTATGGAGGGGCGTTATTATCAATAACCCTCACTTTTTTTGTGTACAATTTTGTCCTCGCCAATACAGATTTCACAATGCGTGCAATGCAGTATGTGAAGGTGGATGAGGGGGATATATTTGTTCACTATCTTGTTCCGTTTGTGATGTGGGTGGATTTCTTATGGATTATGCCTCATAGAATATTTGAAAAGGAGTATATTGTAAAATGGCTGCTAATACCAATAATATATTTTTTTGCGATAATGGCAAAGGCTGAAGGTTTAAATCATTATAGTGTATCAAAGGCGTTTAAACGTTATCCCTATGATTTTTTGAATTATTCTGTCAATGGTATACCCTATCTTGTAAGTTTTATTGGGCTTTTTACCCTGCTTTGTATTGGTATAGGTTTGTTAATTTGTATGCTTGATTTTGTCTGTGGAATGTTTTATACTAAAAATGTTGTGCGAAAAAGCAATAAATAGAATGGAGAAAGCATTAATGGTGACATTAAAGAAGAACACTTTAGATTTAGAAACTTATCTGAACCTACGTAGGGCTGTTGGTTGGAAGCAGTTGTCTAAGCAGCAGGCAAGGAGGGCATTGGATAATAGTTTATATAATGTGGTGGCTTATGTGGATGAAAAGGCTGTGGCTATGGGAAGAGTTGTTGGAGATGGCTCTGTTATATGCTATGTTCAGGATTTGATAGTATTGCCTGATTATCAGGGGATGAAGATAGGAACGCAGCTTATTAATAATATTATAGATTTTGTAAAAGAGATAAAGGAGCCTGACACTGAGATAATGTTATGTCTTATGTGTGCAAAGGGCAGAGAAAGATTTTACGAAGGCTTGGGCTTTATTGCAAGACCAACAGATGCATTGGGTCCGGGTATGATTCAGTACATAAAGTAGACGAGGAGGATTTATGTCTAAGGTAACACAGAATTACGATGCAAATAGTATTTCAATATTGGAAGGTCTTGAAGCTGTTAGAAAGAGACCGGGTATGTACATAGGTAGTGTGTCAACAAAGGGTCTTAACCATCTTATTTACGAGATAGTTGACAACTCTGTTGATGAACATTTGGCAGGTTATTGTAAGAATATTCATGTAACGCTTGAAAGGGATGGAACTGCTGTTATTAAGGATGATGGTAGAGGTATTCCAATTGGTATAAATGAGAAGGCGGGAATTCCGGCGGTTGAGGTTGTATTTACTATTCTTCATGCAGGTGGTAAGTTTGGTGATGGTGGATATAAGATTTCCGGAGGTCTTCATGGTGTAGGTGCTTCAGTTGTTAATGCCCTTTCAGAGTGGCTTGAGGTTGAAGTAAGAATTGATGGAAAGGTGTACAATCAGAGATACGAGAGAGGAAAGGTTATGTATCCTCTTAAGGAGATTGGTACATGCAGAAAAAATGACACAGGTACAAAGGTTACATTTATGCCTGATGCTGAGATTTTTGAGAAAACATATTTCAAGGCGGAGTCTATCAAGAGCAGACTTCACGAGACAGCTTATCTTAATAATGAATTGACAATTACATTTGAGAATAAACGTTTTGGTGAAGAGGAAAAGGTAGTATTTAATGAGCCTGAGGGAATCAAAGCCTATGTTAAGGATTTGAATGAGGGCAAGGAGACGCTTCATGATGTTGTGTATTACAAGAGAAATACAGACGGAATTGAAGTGGAGGTTGCTTTCCAGTTCGTAGATGAATTCCAGGAGAATATACTTGGCTTCTGTAACAACATTTATACCCAGGAGGGCGGTACTCATATTACAGGCTTTAAGACTAAATACACAACGGTTGTTAATCAGTATGCAAGAGAGCTTGGATTGCTTAAAGAGAAAGATGCAAATTATACAGGTAATGATGTTAGAAATGGTATGACAGCAGTTATCGCTGTTAAGCATCCGGAACCAAGGTTCGAAGGTCAGACAAAGACGAAGCTTGATAACCCTGATGCTGGTAAGGCAACAGGTGATATGTCCGGTGAGGAGCTTGTATTTTATTTTGATAAGAACCTTGAGACTTTAAAGACTGTTATAGCTTGTGCGGAGAAGTCTGCAAAGATACGTAAGGCTGAAGAGAAGGCAAAGACCAATCTTTTGTCTAAGCCAAAGTTCTCTATAGATAGCAATGGTAAGCTTGCCAACTGCGAAAGCAGAAATCCTGATGAGTGCGAAGTATTTATCGTAGAGGGTGATTCTGCCGGTGGTTCTGCAAAGACAGCCAGGGATAGAAAGACTCAGGCCATACTTCCAATCAGAGGTAAGATTTTGAATGTTGAAAAGGCTACTATTGATAAGGTTCTCGCAAATGCTGAAATCAAGACAATGATTAATGCCTTTGGATGCGGTTTTTCAGAAGGCTATGGCAATGACTTTGATATTTCTAAGCTAAGATATAACAAGATTATTGTTATGACTGATGCCGACGTGGATGGTGCCCACATTGCAACATTGCTTTTGACATTCTTCTATAGATTTATGCCAGAGCTTATCAGTGCAGGACATGTGTATCTTGCCACACCTCCGTTGTATAAGGTTGTGCCAAAGAAGGGCGAAGGCCAGTATTTATATGACGATAAGGCTCTTGAAAAGTATAGAAAGACACATACAGGTTCATTTACATTGCAGCGTTATAAAGGTCTTGGTGAAATGGATGCTGATCAGCTTTGGGAGACAACGCTTAACCCTGAGACAAGAATATTAAAGCAGGTTGAAATAGAGGATGCCAAGATGGCGTCTGACATAACTGAAATGCTTATGGGAAACGAGGTTGCGCCTAGAAGAGAGTTTATATACAGTCATGCACATGATGCAGAGATTGATGCATAAAGGATACGAGTTGAGATAAGGAAAGGAATAAGAATATGGCAGAACAGATTATTAGAACTGAATATTCGGACGTAATGCAAAAGTCCTACATAGATTATGCCATGAGCGTAATTTGTGCCAGAGCATTACCGGATGTAAGAGATGGTTTGAAGCCGGTTCAGCGTAGAGTGTTGTACGCAATGGAGCAATTGGGATTAAACCATGATAAACCACATAGAAAATCAGCTCGTATTGTCGGTGATACAATGGGTAAGTTCCACCCACACGGCGACAGCTCAATCTATGATGCACTTGTAGTGTTAGAGCAGGATTTTAAGAAGGGTATGGCCCTTATTGATGGTCATGGAAACTTCGGTTCCATAGAAGGTGATGGAGCTGCGGCTATGCGTTATACTGAGGCAAAGCTTAAGAAGTTTACACAGGAGGTTTATCTTGCAGATTTAGATAAAAATGTTGTGGATTTCGGTCCGAACTTTGACGAGACAGAAAAGGAGCCTGTTGTTTTACCTGTAAAGGTGCCAAACATTTTGATAAATGGTGCGGAAGGTATTGCTGTTGGTATGACAACGAGTGTGCCAACACACAATATTTCAGAGGTGCTTGATGCGGTTATGGCATATATGGATAATAATGATATTACTGTAGAGGAATTGATGGAGTATGTAAAGGGCCCGGACTTTCCAACTGGTGGTATTGTTATCAATAAAAGTGAGCTTTTGGACATTTATTCAAATGGTGTGGGAAAGATTAAGCTCAGAGGTAAGGTTGAATTTGAGGAAGCCAAGAAGAAGTCGGAAAAAGACAAGCTTGTTATCACAGAGATACCTTACACAATGATTGGTGCAAATATTGGTAAATTCATTGCTGATGTATGTGACCTTGTTGAGACGAAAAAAACTCAGGATATAGTGGATATTTCCAATGAATCATCAAAGGAAGGTATCAGAATTGTACTTGAGTTAAAGAAAAACGCCGATGTTGAAAAAGTAAAAAATATGCTTTATAAGAAAACAAAGCTTGAGGATACATTCGGTGTAAATATGCTTGCTATTGTTGACGGAAGACCGGAAACACTTAGCTTAAAGGATGTTATTGTTCATAATGTTAATTTCCAATATGAGATTTATACAAGAAAGTATACAACTCTCTTGAATA
>CAYWDL010000094.1:0-7399 GCA_964457015.1 uncultured Roseburia sp.
ATGGCCAGAGGTCTTGGCTTCATCGCAGACAATACATCCTTGCATTTTCTTGTAATATTGGTTGTGATTGGCGCGTTTATGGTAAATTCCAAGAGATTTCTTGAGGGCGGAAAACTTGTGCCGGGGATATATGTTGGAATCAAGTTTACAATACTGTTGATTGTAATACTTAGTTCATTTGAGACAGAGAATTATATTATGAGCATTATGCTTATAATGATGGCCATAGGGTGCATTATTATTGGTTTTGCCTTTAAATATAAGGCATTGCGAATTTACGGTCTTGCACTTTCCATGATAAGCATATTTAAGCTTGTAATGGTAGACATTCATTATGATAATACTTTGGGCAATGCGTTAAGCTTCTTTGTATCGGGTGTGTTGTGCTTTGCAATTAGTATGATATATAATTATATTGGTAAGAAAATGGACTATATGGACCAATAGGAATGGAGATTAATATGAGAAAGAAAATACTTGCATTGGGGATAATAGTATTAATGGGACTTGCTACGGCATGTGACCATAAAGAGGTTGAAAATGAAAGTGAAAAGGCTGATGCCACACCACAGATTTCACAACAGACATCTGAACCTGAAACGGAGCCGGAAACAGAACCTGAAACGGAGCCGCCGTTTGAGCCAGCGGAGGTTAATATTGTGGCGGTTGGGGATATTCTCATTCACGAGACTGCCAGAGACAGCGGAATTATGGAGGATGGTACATATAACTACGAGCATTTCTTTAGAATGATTACTGAGGAGCTTCAGTGGGGCGATATGAATATCGTAAATCAAGAGGTTATTATCGGAGGAGAAGAGCTTGGGTTAACCTGTTATCCTTGCTTCAATGCGGCCTATGAGATGGGAGATTCATTGGTAAATGTAGGATTTAATGTTATATTACATGCTACAAACCATACACTTGATAAGGGTGAAGCCGGAGTTAATAATTGTATTGAATTTTGGAAGAAGTATCCTGATATTGGTGTTTTGGGCATTAATGAAACACAGGAGGATACAGAGGATATATATGTATATGAAAAAGACGGAATCAAAATCGCTGTTTTGAACTATACATATGGAACAAATGGAATTCCATTGCCTGAGGACAGACCTTATATTGTTAATCTTCTCGATGAGGAGAGAGTAAAAAAGGATTTGGCAAAGGCGGAAGAGATTGCAGATTTCACGGTAGTGTGCCCTCATTGGGGAAGTGAGTATACTCATACACCAACGGACCATGAAACGTATTGGGCAGAAATTTTCATTGAAAATGGAGCGGACCTTATTATTGGTACTCATCCGCATGTTATCCAGCCGGTTGAATGGGTTGAAAGCACAAATGGAAACAAGGCCCTTGTGTACTGGTCTCTTGGTAACTTTGTATCAAATCAGGATTTATCATCAACTATGGTTGAAGCTATGGCCAAGGTAATCATTACAAATGATAAGGACGGAAATGTGTTTATTAAGGATTATGAAGTGCAGCCTCTTGTTAATCACTATGTGAGAGGAAGTGGTATTATGTGCGCTTATAAAATAGAAGATTACAATGAAGAATTGGCAGCGGTTAACAGAATTCATGTATGGCCGGACGGAGTGAATTTCTCGTATCAGTATTGCTTGGACCTTGCGAGACAGGTGTTGGGAGATTGGGAGGCAACTAAAATTGAAGAGTAATATTGTACTTATCGGTATGCCAGGTGTGGGCAAAAGCACACTTGGCGTTATACTTGCAAAAATATTAGGATATAGATTTTTGGATGCAGACCTTGTTATTCAGGAAAGAGAGGGAAAGCTTCTTAGGGAAATCATCGCTGAAAAAGGAGTGGAAGGCTTTATGGCTGTGGAAAATGAGGTTAATGCATCCCTTGACTGTCAGAAAACCATAATCGCTACCGGTGGAAGTGTTATATATGGAAAGGAAGCTATGGAGCACTTAAGGGAAATCGGTGAAGTCATTTACCTAAAAGCAAATTTTGATGATATTGATAAAAGACTTTCCAACCTTAAAGGGCGCGGAGTTGTGCTAAAAGACGGACAAAATCTCAAAATGTTATACGAGGAAAGAACCCCGTTGTATGAGAAATACGCAGACGTTATTATAGACGAAACTGAGTGTGATATTGAAGAAACTATTAAGAAAATTTTAAATAAATTCCAAAAAATTTAACAAAAAAGTAAAAAATTTTGCATAAAAACCTTTACAAATACGTAAAATACTGATAGAATATCAATTGTTACAAAAATGTTAACAATTATTAAATTTTTTCGTTATATTTGTAAAGGTATTTTTTGTGGAGGAAAAATGAGTAGGATTACAAAACATTTTAGAAAGTTGAGATTGACATTTGTTGCATCAATTGGCTTTGTTGTTGTAGGTTTTGCGGCGGTTTGTCCTTGGTTTGATATTGAAAATAAGAATGATAGCTATTATGTTATCCAGTTAAATGGCAAGGAAATGGGTACTGTTGAGAATGCAGAAGATGCAGAAAAAGCAGTATTAGAAGCACGTAAGAAATTAGAATCAGAAATGAATGATAATGTATATGCAGATTATGAGGTAGAGGTTGTTGAGAAGACTTCTGTTTCAGCAGTAATGGATGATGTGGAGACTGTTACAGAGAACATTTATAATAATTTATCTGATACAGTTGTAGAGACAAAGGTTTTAGCATATACAATTAATATTGATGGCGACACAATAACACTTGCGTCTAAGGATGATGTTGAAAAGCTTTTGAATTCAGCTAAGAGCAAGTTTGATACAAACAATGAATTTAATGCAGTTCTTTCAGTTGACAATTCGTCAAGACAGAACGCAATATCATATGATCTGGTAAGCGTACAGACAGATCTTCATCAGTTAGACAAGGTGTTCGCATCTGAAGAGGGTATTGCAGAGGACGCAATTAAGGATTCGTATTTTGAGATTCCTGACCATATTTTGAATATTAAGTATGCAGAGGATATTACAATCACACAGGCATATGTAAGCCCAAGCCAGATTGAAAATGTAGATGAGGCTATTGCAGAGGTTACAAAGGAGAAGGAAGAACCGGAAATCTACACAGTAGAAAATGGTGATTCATTCTATGCCATAGCAGATAAGTTTTCTTTGTCAATGGACGAGCTTTTCGCTATGAATACAGATTATGATGTTAATTCAGTTATCAGACCAGGGGACACGCTTATTGTTACTGTTCCTCAGTCAGATTTGTCAGTAATTGTTAATGAACAGAAGACATATGAAGAGGAGTACGATCTTCCAATTATTTATGTTTATAATGATTCTCAGTACACAACTTATTCAAGTACTATTGATCCAGGTGTGTCAGGTACAAGAAAGGTTGTTGCTAATGTAACTTATAAGAATGGTGTAGAAACTGGCAGAGAGATTATCATTGAAGAGATTATCACAGAAGCTAAAGCAGCAACTGTTGAAGTTGGAACAATGACTCCGCCAACATATATTAAGCCTATTTCAGGTGGTATCCTTACAGACGGATTCGGCTGGAGATGGGGAAAATTGCATGCTGGTACAGACTGGTCTGTAAGAAGCGGTTCTACAGTAGTTGCATCACGTGGTGGTGTAGTAACACAGGCAGGATGGGCAGGAAGCTATGGTTACTGTATAGTAATCACTCATCCGGACGGACATTTCACAAGATATGCTCACTTAAGCGAAGTACTTGTGTCATATGGCCAGGAGGTTGCTCAGGGTCAGATGATTGGCTTGTCAGGAAACACAGGATTTAGTACAGGCCCACATCTTCACTTTGAGATATATATGAATGGATATCCAGTTGATGCATTAGATCATATAAGCTAATAATATAGTGCTGTCGGGAAATAGATAGTCCATAACAGCGGAGGCTGCGACTTATACAAGTCACGGCCTCCGCTAGATTTTTTTGAAATAGGGCAACAGAAAATCAACTTTATTTTCTTGTTTTCTTAGAATGGACTTTACCGACAACTCCTTAGAAATGCAGGTAACAAAACATAGAAGTATATGGAAAAAATTGTTGACATATACAAATGATTATGGTATTCTGCTAAAGGATTATAAAACAATAAGGATGTTAGGGCAAACTTGTAGAAATATAAGGGCGCAAAGCTGGGAGTCTAAGGTTAATATACTATGATAGTTCGGTTGCGATGCATATGATATGTATACATCACAGCTTTTTTTGTGTTTATATTCATTTTGAATTGGTATAGAGTAACTTGGTTAATTCCGTTACTTTATATATAAAGAGAGTCTGGTAAATTAGCGAAAACCATCAGACTTTCAAGCTTAAGCACTTATGAGAAGGAACCTAGGTAAGAGATATCACCTTTTCATTTAGTGTAAAAAAATATATAATTTAAAAGTGGTGTGATATGAATAATAAGAAAATTATTATAGCATATGTTCTTGAGTATATAATATTGATAATGACAAGCTTTCTTGTTGTTAATATATTGAAATTGGAACAAGGTATAGGATATTTTTTTTACATAGAAACAATAGTTGATTTTTTATTGTTAGTGGTTTTGTTGATATATAGCAGAAAGTTTTTAGTAAAGAACGTAGTAAAGATGTTTGAATCAGTTAAAACATTCTTGAAAAATCTGTTTATATTATTGACGACATATGTAATAACTTTTCTTGCGATAACAATTAGTTCGTCCTATTTAAGCATGAATAGTGTGAGTAATTATAATCAAATGGGATTGGAGTCATATTTCCAAATTAGTAAATATATATTAGGTATAAAGACAATAGTTATAGCTCCTATAATAGAAGAGATTGTGTTTAGGGGAGTGATATTTGGCGTGGTAAGAAAGAAGACAATATTAGGCGCACATATAGTTACTGCAATTATCTTTGGACTACTACATGTGTGGATATCAGTTTTTAACCATGGAATGTTATATTTGATTAATATTGTACCTTACATAATACTAAGTTTGGGATTATCTATTACTTATGAAAGAACAAATAACTTTATTTATGCCATATTATTTCATATGATACATAATGGACTGACTTTTGCAATGATGCAAGTATAATAACTGAAAAATATAGAATAATACGATGATGATATATTTTTTCACAAATAAAAAGGACTCTGAAAATAATTTGCGAAAACCATCAGAGTCCCAAAGCTTAAGCACTTATAAAAGTACCTATGTTAAGTATATCATTTTTTTAAAATTGTAAATTCAATTTGAAAAAAAGTCAAAAAGAATATATGCATCAATTATTAATGTGCTACAAATTTTTTTGTAGCACATTAATAATATGTTTGTGACTCAAGAGTGGATATAAGACCTATAAAGAGAAGAATTGAAATTATTGACAATCTATGAGGAAAGTGTTGAGGGTGATGGTGTTGTGCTAGATAGTTATTCAGATAACAAATAATATAGCGAGTTTTTAAATAATATAGTGCTCCTTTTTGCGAGCATTTATTCGAATAGTAAAAAAATGTAGATGATATAGAGGTATATCAAGGGAATGTTGATATTTTCGCAGAGACAATACGTCAATATGAAAGCAAGGTAGAAAAGCTTGAAAAATTAAAATTATGTATATTTTCCAGAATAAACGTTTTTTCAAGTGATGATAGTTATTATAGCGGTATTATAAATTGTTATATATCCAATTATAATTTGGTTGCTAGTGGCTACGACATACAAATTCAACAGTATCAGGATATTGTTGATGAGTGTAATTTGCAATTAATAGAAAAAAATAATATAGTAAATTCAAATGGTATGGCATATGTATTAAAAAAATTGGATTTCATGTAAACTATGTTGATGCGAATACTTTGAGTAGAACGAATTAAAGCAAAATAAGAAATAGCTTTACAAATGCCTATAATGTGTTATAATGTGGGTATGTATGCGAGCATATATGCCCACATATATTATTTAAAACAAATGAAATTGAATTTAACGTTTTAGGAACTTATATATAAATATAACAATCTAATAGAGGTGTATAATGGAAAAATACATTATAAAAGGTGGCACACCGCTTGTAGGTGAGGTCGAAATCGGTGGTGCGAAAAATTCTGCCCTTGCGCTTTTAGCAGCAACAATTATGACAGAGGAGACAGTTACAATTGATAATTTGCCGGATGTAAGAGATATCAATGTGTTGATTGATGCTATTGAGGGTGTTGGTGCCACAGTTAGAAGAACTGACAGACATGCAGTTAGCATTAGCGGTAGAACTGTCTGTTCAGTTTGTGCAGACAATGAATATATTAAGAAGATTAGAGCGTCTTACTATCTTTTAGGCGCGTTACTTGGTAGATTTAAGAAGGCTGAGGTTACATTACCTGGTGGATGTAATATTGGAAGCAGACCTATTGACTTGCATATTAAGGGCTTTGAGGCCTTGGGTGCAAAGGTGGTTATTGAGCATGGTATGGTTAAGGTGCAGGCTGACAAATTAGTTGGAGCACACATTTTCCTTGATGCAGCATCAGTTGGTGCTACAATAAACGTTATGCTTGCAGCAGCGTTGGCTGAGGGTAATACTGTTATTGAGAATGCAGCGAAGGAGCCACATATCGTTGATGTTGCAAACCTACTTAACAAGATGGGTGCCAATATCAGAGGTGCAGGTACTGATATAATTAGAATTAAAGGTGTACAGAGACTTCATGGTACAGAGTATTCTGTAATTCCTGACCAGATTGAGGCTGGTACATTTATGTTTGCGGCAGCTATCACAAAGGGTGATATTCTTGTTAAAAATGTTATTCCAAAGCATTTGGAAGGCTTGAGTGCAAAGCTTATAGAGGTAGGATGTACTATAGAGGAATATGATGATGCTATCAGAGTAATATCAGGTGAGGTAAGAAAGCCTACAAGAGTAAAGACATTGCCGTATCCTGGTTTTCCAACAGATATGCAGCCACAGATGACAGTTATTTTGTCTATGGCACAGGGAACAAGTACAGTTATTGAGACTATATTTGAGAATAGATTTATGTATGTTGACGAGCTTACAAAGATGGGCGCAAAGATAAAGGTTGAAGGTAATATCGCTGTTATCGAAGGCGTTTCTAAGCTTACAGGCGCGTCACTTAATGCACATGACTTACGTGCAGGCGCAGCTCTTGTTCTTGCAGGTCTTGCAGCAGAAGGTTATACAACTGTAGAGGATATTCATTATATCCATAGAGGTTATGAAGCCTTTGAAGAGAAGCTTTCTAAGCTTGGTGGCAAGATTGAGAAGGTTGATGATGACAAGCAGGCGCAGAAGTTTAAATTGAGAGTTGGATAAATTTTCTATTGACAGTAGGTCTGTTTGATATTATTATATCTACAAATAAAAGTTCATAATAAAAACTCTTATTCAGAGTGGTGGAGATACAAGGATCTGTGAAGCC
>CAYWDL010000095.1:0-7395 GCA_964457015.1 uncultured Roseburia sp.
TATGACTAAATTCTACTATGGTTTGAGAGGGTGGAATTTAAAATTTTAATTTTCGGAATTGTAAAAATATAATTTTTTTGTATACTTTATTGAAAACATATGCTAAAATAGACTAGTGTGACCTTTTATGTCCGGAGAGACGTAAGGAGGTAAAATTGAATAATTCACAGATCAAATTTCTTCCTGAGGAAGAAAGACCATATGAGAAATGCTTCAATTATGGGGCTGCTTATTTAACAGATTCTGAGCTTTTGGCGGTTATATTGAAAAGCGGTTCAAAGGGCGAGAATTCGGTGGATTTGGCAAGACATGTTTTAGAACTTTCAAAGAATGACGGTTTGCTTGGCATATGTAAGATACCTATTTCTGAGCTTATGACTATAAAGGGAATAGGTAAGGTTAAGGCTATTCAGCTTAAGTGCATAGCTGAACTGTCCAGAAGAATTTCAAAGACAAATGCTAAAAATGAGCTTGTATTTAATTCACCGGGGCCTATAGTTGAGTACTATATGGAGGATTTGAGATACAAGGAGGTTGAAGAGTTTATTATGCTAGCTTTGAATAACAAGTCGGTTTTACTTGACGAATATGTTATTTCAAGGGGGACAGTAAACGCTTCATTTGCGTCGCCCAGGGAGATTTTTATACAAGCTTTACGTGTTAAAGCGGTTAATATTATTATAATGCACAACCATCCAAGCGGTGATCCAACACCAAGCAGGAATGATATTATTTCTACAAATAATATCAAGATGGCAGGAGACATTATAGGTATAAAACTAATTGATCATATCATTATAGGGGATAATGATTATGTAAGTTTTAATGAAAAAGGATTAATTTAGTATTTCAAAACGAAAGGATAGGTAGATAAATATGGCGCATGTGTATGGAATTGATATGGGTACAAGTAATATCAAGCTTTTCAATACTCATACAAAAACAAAGCTTAATGAAAAAAATGTAATTGCAGTTAAAAATAAGAATGAGATTTTCGCATATGGAGATCAGGCTTTTGCAATGTATGAGAAAGCACCGGAGAATATAAATGTTTCATTCCCTGTTAAGTTTGGTGTTATTGCTGACATTGAGAATATGGAGACATTATTTACATGTTTTTACAAGAAGCTTAACAGTAACAAGATTGTTACAGGAGCAGATTTCTATATCGCAGTTCCAACAGATGTTACAGAGGTTGAGAAAAGAGCATTCTATGATGTTATTATGGACGCGAAGGTAAAGGCTAAAAAGATATATGTGGTTGAGAAACCGATTGCAGATGCTCTAGGTGTTGGCATCGATGTTAATAGTCCAAATGGCCACCTTATGGTAAACATAGGTGCGGATACTACAGAGATTACAGTAATTTCACTTGGCGGTATTGTTCTTAGTAAGCTTATTAAGAATGGTGGTTCCAGGATTGATGAGGCTATTTCAAGTAGCATTAGAAAGAAATTCAATCTTATTATCGGTAGTCGTTCAGCTGAACAGGTTAAGATACAGCTTGCAGATGCGATTGAAGCTGATGAAAACAAGGTTTGTACAGCATATGGCAGAAACATCGTTACAGGTCTTCCAAATGCAAGGGAAATCACCGGAGCACTTGTAAACGATGCTATTTCAGAACAGTTACATCAGATTATTGAGCATATTAAGGTCATTTTAGAGAGAACACCACCGGAATTGTCTGCGGATATTATCAATCGAGGCATTTATCTTACAGGTGGTGGTGCTAATATTAGAAATCTTGATAAGCTTATTACAAAGGAAACCGGTCTTAAGGTTAATATAGCTGATAATCCTGAAGAATCGGTAATCAGAGGTATTGAGCAGATTGTTTCATCTCCTGAACTTATGAAGCTTTCATATGTTCCAAGAGATAAGGAATATAAGTAATATTTTATAAGGAGCTTATCTGAAATGAAGGGACCTAAAAAGATAAGGATTAAATCTAAATATATTTTATGTTTCTTATCAATACTTTGTTTTGGAATGATAGTTATGACAATTATCGACAGCGAGTTTGCAAGACCGGTAAGGAATGTTGTTGCAAAGGTTGTGATGCCTGTGCAAAAGGGTGTAAATTTCGTTGGAGGTTATATGTATGATAAAGCTGAGATGCTTAAGGAATTAACCAAAATAAAAGAAGAAAATGAGAAGTTGAAGGCTGAGAATGACCAGTTGAAGCTTGAGAATAATATTCTTATTCAGGATAAAAGCGAGCTTGACAGACTGAGAGAGCTATACGCTTTGGATAATATTTACAAGGATTATCCAAAGGTTGCAGCCAGAGTTATTGGTAAGGACACGGGAAGCTGGTTTTCTGTATTTACTATTGATAAAGGTAGTGATGACGGCATACAGGTAGATATGAATGTTATTGCTGATGCAGGACTTGTTGGAAGAGTTACTTATGTTGGTAAGGATTATGCTAAGGTTACAACTATTATTTGTGATGGTGTGAATGTAAGCGCTAAATCTGCCTCAACCTCCGATATGTGTATTGTTGAGGGTAGCCTGAAGAATATGGAAACAGGTATGCTTGATGTTGTTAACATAAGCGTTACTGCCAATATTTCCGATGGCGAGATGCTGATGACTTCTCATATAAGTGATAAATATCTTCCAGGTATTCTTATTGGATATATCAGTAATATCGAGGATGATGGAAATAAGCTGACGATGTCAGGGAAATTAACACCGGCTGTAGATTTTACGCATATGGAGGAAGTGTTAGTTATAACACAATTAAAATAATTTGTAGAAAGTGTATACTTTATGTTGAGGAAAATTCTGGTTGGTATAAGTATTATAATTGTATACGTTTTGCATACTACATTGGCCACAAATATAGCGCTTGCAAATATTGTGCCAAACTTTACAATGGTATTTGTTTGTGTTACAGGATTGCTGAGAGGTAAGAAAGAGGGAATGATAGTAGGCTTCTTGTCAGGACTGTTGCTTGATTTATTCAATGGTTATAATGACATTGTAGGTATTAATGCTATGTGTTTCCTGCTTATTGGCTACATAAATGGAATTTTCAAGGATATATTCTATTTGGATGATATTACCATTCCAATGATGATGGTTGCCATTTGTGATTTCGTTTATAATTTCATAATGTATGTATTTACATTTATGATGAGAAATGATTTGGATATTGGATATTATATGAAAAGAATAATTTTACCTGAAATGGTATATACAGTATTCATATGTTTTTTGGTTTACAGATGTATGCGAGCAATTAGTTTGAAGCTGGAAGAGTTTGAAAATAGGGGCGATAAGAAAGATGATAATCAAGGAATTATTTGATATTTTTATAAACTTCATAAAATCAAGAGTATTTATCCTTGCAGTTATTTGTGTTTTATTGTTTACGATTATTGCAGTCAGATTGTTTAATCTTCAGATTGTTAATTCTGAAAGCTATGCATCTGCGTATAATCAAATGAGTGAGAAAACGCGAACTTATGCAGGTGTTCGCGGTAATATATATGATAGGGATGGTAATCTGTTGGCATATAATGTTCCGACTTATTCAGTTGTGATGGAGGACGTTATCGATTTTTCTGACAATAGAAGTAAGGAGCTTAATGAAATCATATATAAGATGGTATGTATAATTGAAAAGTATGGCGATACGGTTATAGATGATTATGCATTGCAGATTGCTGATGATGGCTCAATAGTATTTAACGATTCTCTGTCAGAGTCGCAAAAGATTAGATTTTTAAAGGATGCATTCGGCGAGGAGACACTTGATACGGAAGAGCAGAAGCTTTCGGAATCTACTGCCCGGGAAGTATTTGAATTCTTGCAGGAGGAAAGATATCTTGTGGATGAGGAATATTCGGATTATTATGCGATGAAGATTTGTATGATTAGATATAATCTTTCTCTTAATGCATTTCAGAAGTATTTGACTATTACCATCGCTAAAGATGTTTCGGAAAACACGGTTGCAGCTATTTACGAAAGTGAAAGTGAATTGGCAGGTGTGTCAATTGCGGAAGATACTAACAGAGTGTATACCTATGGTAAGTATTACAGTCATATACTGGGGTATACCGGACGAATATCTGAAAGTCAGATGAATGAATGGAATAAGACTATTGAGGAAGAATACAATCAATATACATTAAGCGATATGGTTGGTAAATCGGGTATTGAATATAGTATGGAGCTAACCCTAAGAGGTGACAAGGGATATGAGGATGTTCTTGTTGACAATATGGGTAAGGTTATAAGTGTTGAAAAGGAAATCAAGTCAACATCAGGTAATGATGTTTATCTTACTATTGATTCTGATTTGCAGGTTGGTGTTTATCACTTGATTGAGCAGAATATTGCAAGCTTATTGTTGGATAAGATTGTTAATAGATATTTATCGGCTGCGGACGAGGAGGACTGGCTCATTCCGATATGGAAGGTATATTTCCAGATGATTAATAACAATGTTGTTGATACAGAGCAGTTTGATGATTCCTCAGCTACTGAAAATGAGCAGTATGTAAATGCTGTGATGCAGGAAAGAAAAAATATAATTATTGAAGAAATTAAGGCTGAGTTGTATAATGAATATGCTCTTCCGATTGATTCGGTAGGTGACCAGTACAATGAAATATATTACTACATTTATACAAGATTATCCGCACCTTTATATGATTTGAATGTTATTCCTAAGGAGGATATTGATACTGAGAATGAAGTATATGTTAACTGGATGAAGGATAAGACGAGCTTAAGAGAGATTCTTAAGGAGGCTATCGTACAAAATTGGGTTGATATTTCCAAATTAGAACTGGCAGATACTTATTCTTCCAGCGATGAGATATATGATGCTCTTGTTAATTATATTGTAGATATGATTAGCGAGGATGAGGATTTTACAAAAATTGTATATAAATATCTCATTTATAATGGTACAATATCAGGAAGTCGTATATGTATGCTTCTTTACGATCAGGAAGTGATACCATATGATGCAGATATGTATAATAGATTGTCGGTTGGAGCAGTATCACCATTTGATTTTATGTGTGAGCTCATAAGAACATTGCAGGTTACTCCGGCGATGATTGCATTGGATACCTGTTCAGCGCAGGTTACGGTTGTTGATACTAACTCCGGCGATGTACTTTGTGTTGTGTCTTATCCAAGCTATGATAACAATCTTTTTTCAGGATATATTGATTCTGAAAGCTGGGATAAGCTGAATAATGATTTGTCAACGCCTCTTCTTAATAGAGCAACTATGACGAGAACAGCACCGGGTTCAACTTTTAAGCCGATTTCATCCGTAACAGGTCTTGAGGAAGGCATTATTGACAGATATACAACGATTCTTACGACCGGTATATTTACAAAGGTAACGCCTTCGCCGAAATGCTGGTGTTATCCGGGAGCCCATGGCTCGATTGATGTAGTAGGTGCATTGAGAGTATCATGTAACTATTTTTTCTATTCGATTGCATATGATTTGGCATGCAGGGACACGGGAGAATATGATAATGAGGCAAGTCTTGCTTACCTAAGAAAATACGGGGCAATGTTTGGACTTACAGAGAAATCCGGTGTTGAAATAGAAGAGTATTCACCTATATTTTCTGATGAAAATGCCATTGCATCGTACATTGGACAGGGTACTCATAACTATACAAGTACTCAGCTGGCAAGATATGTCAATACGATTGCATCGGATGGTGTAAATTATGAGCTGACATTGCTTAGTAAGGTTCTTGATTATCAGGGGAATGTTATTCCTTTACCTGAAAAGTCAGCAGTCAAGGCTGATATAGCAGATTCAACTCTTGCAACTATACAGGAGGGTATGAAATCTGCTGCTGACGGATATAACGTAATTGGCAAGTCCGGACATACGGCAGCTGTTAAAACCGGTACGGCTCAGGAAAATCCTAATCTTGCCGACCACGCGGTTTTCATTGCGTATACTCCGGCAGAAGAACCGGAAATCAGCATTAATACAGTTGTTCAGCATGGTTATACATCTAGCTACGCAGCAGATATTACTTATGATGTAATGAAATTGTATTATGGAGATTATACATTACAGCAGGTATTAGACGGAAATGCAGATGGTCCGTTAATTACAGCGGTAGAAGAATAAGAGTGAAAGAAAGGAAAGATATGAAGAGTTCAGTAGTTATTAAAGGATATAAATACGGTATTATCATCGTAATGGATCCTGATGCGTCCATGGAAGAAATAAAAAGTGAACTTGTCAAGAAAATTTCTGATTCAGCAAAGTTTTTCAATAATGCTTCAATAGCAATATCATTTGATGGTAAGAAAATATCATCAGCTGAAGAACAAGAGTTAATAGAGATTATCACAAATAATTCAACTATGAATGTTGTTTGTGTTATGGACAATGATAAAGAAACAGAAGAAAAGTTCAAGCTTGCAGTTGAAAGCAGGGAGCAGATTTCTGCCGAGACCACCAATGAAGGTGAGTTCTACAAGGGAACACTTCGTAGCGGGCAGGTTCTTGAGAGCAGTACAAGCATTGTGATACTTGGGGATGTAAATCCGGGAGCCCGTATTATTTCAGGTGGAAATGTGGTTGTTCTCGGTTCTTTAAAGGGAACTGTTTATGCCGGTGCCAATGGCGTTCCGGGAGCATTTGTTGTTGCGTTGGAGATGAATCCGGTTCAGGTAAGAATCGGAGATATCATTGCAAGATGTGGCGACGGTAATAAAAAACGATTTTCAAAACCGGAGACGAAGATTGCTTATGTTGATGGTGAAAATATATACATTGAACCCCTTAACAAAGAGGTTTTAAGTGACATTAAATTTTAGTTGTAAACGAAAGGGAGAACAAAATGAGTGAAGTAATAGTTGTTACATCAGGAAAAGGTGGCGTTGGTAAAACTACCACATCGGCTAATATCGGTACCGGTTTAGCTAAATTGAACAAAAGAGTATTAATGATTGATACAGATATAGGGCTTAGAAATCTTGACGTAGTTATGGGTCTTGAAAACAGAATCGTATACAATCTTGTAGATGTTATCGAAGGTAACTGTCGTGCAAAGCAGGCTATGATTAAGGATAAGAGATATGATACATTATTCCTTTTACCATCAGCTCAGACAAAGGATAAGAATTCGGTAACACCGGAGCAGATGAAGACATTGGTTGCTGAACTTAGAGAAGACTTTGATTACATAATTCTTGACTGTCCGGCTGGTATTGAGCAGGGCTTCAAGAATGCTATTGCAGGTGCAGATAGAGCGTTAATCGTTACAACACCTGAGGTATCAGCTATCCGCGATGCTGATAGAATCATTGGATTACTTGAGGCTAATGAAATGAATAAAATAGACCTTATTGTTAACCGTCTTAGAATGGATATGGTTAAGAAGG
>CAYWDL010000096.1:0-7377 GCA_964457015.1 uncultured Roseburia sp.
AGGACGGTTCAACAAAACATCCGCAGCCAGTGAAGCTGCAAATTCCAAATCATCAGAATACACTTCAACCTCTCCTAAGGTTCTCAAAGCTTCTTTTTTGGTTATATCATCTAGATTCGAGGTATAAATATCATTTAATTTAAGTTCTAATGCTTCAAGCTCGACACCCGAAAGTTTATCAACATTTTCATACTTATTCGCAACCATCTGCAATACTGTGGAATCAATATTTAGAACTACTTCATCTCCCTCTTTTTCACTATCAGTATTCATCTTTTGGTTGTTTGAATATGCATTCAACATTTGCATTCCAAACACTGAAACCACAAAAAATGCCATTAATACTGAAAAGAATTCTGCAACTTTTCTTTTTTCACTTTTTTTGTTCATTACTATTTCTCCTATTCGTTATTTCAAATAACCCTTAGGATAATATAATCCTTAGATTATAATTATGCCCTTTTGCATAGTGAGTTGCCGCTCATTTAGAACTATATTATCATTATTAATCATTATATTATGACTCCCCACCTTCTCCTTTCCTCTTTTTTTATAATTTCCTAATAAAAAAACCGCAACAAATATTAGAATTCATTGCGGTTGATCCATCATAGGAATTATATACATATACTTACCCTAATCCCCTTAGACATCTGACTTTGCGTGTCATACGTTTCCGTACGTTTGCCATTATATTTACAACGTTAGTATGTTATCACACATAAAAAAATATGTCAACCATTTTTCACAAATTACATTTCCTTTTTTGTTTAATTTGCACAAAGATTACTGTAAATATATGTGTTAAAATATATTTGTCCTTAGATTGTAATTATGCCCTTTGGCATAACGAGTTGCCGCTCATATAATTTAAGGACTTTTTTATTCAAACAATAAAAAAAGAGCCTCATCATACTCTGATATGATAGCTCTTTAACTCTACATACTTGATAAATTCGGTATTAACTCTTCTAACACACCACTAAAACACAATAACAACCCTTGTAGCTGCATATAATCCGTAGGACGCATAAGCGATGTTTTCTTAGGAAACTTCATAGCATTGCTACGATGTAAAACCTCGCTCACAAGCTGTGAACAGAAATAATTTTTCTTCCTGTTATATGGAATATTCAAACGACACAACAACAAGCCTAAAATATTATAATGGTATTCATCAGCATTATTCATAATGCTTTCTACCTCCTGCTTAGCCATCTCATATACCTTCTCACTTACCTCCAGCTTATACAATGCGCAAGGCACATTTTTCTGTTTCGTAATGAAGCCTTCACGAATAGACTCCTTACAGGGACCTGCAGGGATTACTGTCCAACCGTTCTTTCTTCCTGAACTATATAATGTATGTAACTCTTTATCAAATGCAATTGAAACATGTGTATAATCATCTCCTGTAGCAAAATGAATCAATCTGGATAAAACAGAAGACGATCTTGTTAACAGAATGTATATTGTTTTCATCAACGCTGCTCCTTTGTACTATGGTAACATTTGTATAAACTTAAATCCCCCTAGTTACATAGTATACTATATATTCGCATATTTTACAAATACTCTTTTTCAAAATCAATTACCGGCATTGGCTTTGCAAAATAATATCCCTGGAACATCTCGCAGCCCATCTCAGATAAGAAGCGTACCTGTTCTGCCGTCTCAACACCCTCAGAAATCACAGGCATATCAAGCTGCTTTGAAAGTACAATAATCATTTCCAAAATCTTCCTGCTTCTTTCCTCATCACTAGCCTTCTTAAGAAATGCCATATCAATCTTAAGCACATCCACCTGCAAATCCTTAAGCATATTAAGGGACGAATAACCACTTCCAAAATCATCCATCTCAACTATGAAGCCTCTTTCACGAAGCTTATTTATAAGCTCTAACTGTCTTTGGAAATCCATTACAATAGCAGATTCCGTAATTTCAAGCTTGAGATTCTTTGTGTCTATCTCATACTCTTCAACCAAATCCGTAAATATTTCATATATATTCATAAAGTAGAAATCCTTTGGCGAAATATTAACGGAAATATACAAGTCATCCCTGCCTTCATCCTTCCATTTTCTAAGCTGCTTGCAGGCAGTCTCCCACATATATTTATCAACCTCTGATATAAGTCCGTTCTTTTCAAATATTGGAATAAATTGTCCAGGCATTATCTGACCCTTTTTTGGATGGAACCAGCGGACTAACGCCTCTGCTCCAAGCATTTTACCATCCGTTGACATCTGTGGCTGAAGAAACATCTTAAGCTCCTCATTTTCAATGGCACGATACAAGCCACTGATTAACTCCTGCTCATACAGTACATTTTCGCGCATCTTACCGCTATAATAAGCAACCCTCTTGTGATAATCACCTTTAATTGCGCTAATTGCCATTCTTGCACGGTCACACATAACAGATATCGGCAGTTTCCTGTCTATTATTTCAAAAACGCCTACATAATTAACTATCGGGAACGATACATTCTGTCCAAGACCCTCAAACAGACGCTCACCTGTATCACTGGTAAACATATCCTCTTTAAAATCACTTTTTGGCATAACTATTGCAAACACATCATTTCCCAATCTTCCATAAACAGTCTTCTCCACATCAAGGCGCTTGTCAAGCATTCTGGCAAAATTAACAAGTATGGCATCGCCCGCCTTTGAACCCAGAAAATCATTAACCATTTTGAAATCCTTGATATCTGTACAAATGACATACAACTCCTCTTCCGGATGTCTGGTAATATATTTCTCTGCCTTTTTGCAGAAGCACTCCTTGTTGTACAAGCCGGTAAGAGCATCATGACTTGCAAGATACTGCTCCCTTTGAAGCGCTTCTATTTCATCTGTTCTGTCATATATAAGGAAATAACCACCCTGCAAATGCTTGTTCTCATCATACAATCTCTGCAAATGCATTCTCAGCTGATATTCCCTTCCATTCTTATAAAATGCTCTCTCTTCAAAAAATTCAACATTACTTTCCATATAGTGCTCCAAACACCAAGCTTCAAGCGTAACTTCCTTTTTATCAACCAACGGCTCATCTTTATCAAATAACTTCTCTGCAAACTTATTCTTATACATCTGATTGCCGTCTATATCCAACAGGAATATACCAACCTTCATCCCTTCCGAAACCTTATACAGGGTCTCAGGCAACAGCTTCTGTGGTGTATAAACAAAGGCACAATAATATATGCAGATGGCTTCAACAACATAGCCAATTATAGAAACATCAATGGCTGAAGTAACTGACAATACATTCATTATAACCAACACTACCATAATAATAGCTATAACAAGATACTTATTACGATAGAATTTGGCCGCTGTAAACGCTCTGTAAAACAAGCTTATAAGACAGAACACCACCAGCATCATAACTATTCCATAATGAAGCATAAACCAAGGTGTAATCACTAATTCAAAGTACAATTCATCTCCAAACATTATCACTTCGTTTAATGAATAAAGATGCTCAACATATACATTTAAAATAATAGAGATAGAATCTGCTATCAGTAATGCCACCATATATTTTTTCTTCACATATTCCTCAAATACATTTCCAATATATTCAAGAGAAAACTTGAAAAAATAATACAAAAGCCAGTCTGACGCCATAAAATACATACTGTACGCCCACATACACACCGTATATGATTTTGTATACAATGATATAATATTAAACAACACAATAACAAAACCCATAAAAAGAACCCTTCTTACCGTTATGGTAAGCTTATGCACTCCATTATAGGTCTTTACAACACAAACACCAATTACAATTAAAGCGATACTCAATATCGCTCCCAAAAGCATTTTCATAATATCACCTGTCTATATTCATAAAAATTTTAAATCACGATTTTTGATACATATATTTTACCATTTATCACTATAATTGTCCATAAAATTATTCACTAAACATATTGATATTATCTCAATTTCCTGCTATTATTTATTAGGTCACCACATTAAATTGTTATGACAATATTTTTTGAGAAAGGATAATTGATAATGGATTATGTATTACAAACTGATAACCTTACAAAGTTTTTCAGGAAAAAACCAGCTGTTGATAAGGTTAGCATCAATGTTCCAAAAGGGGCAATTTACGGACTTATCGGTATAAACGGTGCCGGTAAAACCACTATTATGAGAATGGTTGCAGGACTTGCAGCACCTTCTGGCGGTTCTATTGAATTATTTGGTTCAAAGGATCTTGTTTCCCAAAGACAGAAGCTTGGCTGCGTTATTGAAAATCCTGCTCTCTATCCTAATATGACAGCAAGAGAGAATCTTGAAACCTTCAGAAGACTTGCCGGTATCCAGGATGAAACTATCATTGACAATATTTTAGATACCGTTGGTCTTAAGGATGTTGACAAGAAAAAGAAGGCAAAAAACTTCTCATTGGGTATGAAGCAGAGATTAAGCATTGGTATTGCACTTATTGGCGACCCGGATTTTTTGATTTTGGATGAGCCTATCAACGGCCTTGACCCTACAGGTATTGCTGAAATGAGAGATTTATTTCTAAAGCTCCGTGACCAGGGCAAAACCATTCTTATATCAAGTCATATTTTAGGTGAGCTATTCAAGGTTGCAACTCACTTTGGTGTAATCAAGAATGGTGTTCTGATTACAGAGTTTGAAACCTCTGCTTTAGAGGATATATGTCAGACCGTATGCAAATTTGTCGTTGATGACACAGAAAAGGCAAAACAGGTTTTGGCCGATACATATAATGCTACAGATATTAAGATTGAAGAAGATAATACACTTCTTGTGGGTGGATTTAATGATGATATTGCAAAGCTCAACGCTTCGCTCTGCGGTGCAGGAATTGCAGTTTCACATGTTTCACTTTACAGTCTGGATTTGGAAGCTTACTTTATTGGATTAATGAGAGGGGGCGCAGTATAATGAAGCATTTGATAAGCTCGGAGCTTTATAAATGGAAAAAAAGCAAAGCCTTTAAGGTATGTACAATTATCGGCATCAGCCTTGCCGTATTCACAGTTATAATGTTCCTTCTTTTAAGCATTATGATGAACAAGGTTAATGAGAATGTTTCTGAAGATCTTGGCGAGGATTATCAGGTTTCCCAGGAGGAAATGATTGAAGAATACAAGGCCATGGGGTTAAGCGATTCTGAAATAGCTATGATGACTGGCGTTTACGATGGTGAGATGATGCTTAGTATGTCGTTTTCACAGACGGATTTGCAGTTGCTTATTGCTATATTCATCGGGATATTTATTGCCGGTGAATTTTCTAATGGTACTATCAAAATGATAGTTTCCAAAGGTTATTCAAGGTCGCAGATATACTGGTCAAAATTCATTACCGGCATAATTGCATCAAACGTGATGACCCTCATTATTGTTGTAATTACAACACTCCTCGGATGCATCATGTGGGGCTGGAATGACCCTGCTACAGGTGCTGCCGCAAGCGCTGTTGACGTGCTAAAACTCCTTCTTGTTCAGTTTGCTCTTAACACTGCCATCACAGCAATGTTTATAGGCTGTTCAATGATGTTCAGAAACCTTGGTATATCAATCGCACTTACTGTGGTTGTTTACACCTTGGGTAGCGTAATCTTTGTTCTCTTTGATGCGGTTATTCAGGGATTATGCAGTGTTATTGAATTCAACGTGGACAAATTGCCATTTCTTCCATCAGAGGCTTGGATAGTTCAGGCGATATCCAATACTTCAACTCTTGATATGTCAAACCACGATTTAACGGTTGGGTTAGTTGTAAGCTTGGTATATACTGTATTGTTCACATTTATCGGAATGTGGTCATTTAAGAAAAACGATATTAAATAAAAAAACCGGCAAGGTATCGCCATTGATACCTTGCCGTTATTTTATGTAATACTAAATTGATATACCAGATGCTTCCATTATAACTCCCAGTACAACACCAAACAAGAAGCCCAATAATAAAATTACAAGACCTGCGATACCGCCGATAAATCCGACTTTTGCATCATTGCTAAACTTGCCACCAGTTTCATTCTTTGACTGAACCGCAAATATAATGGCTATGATAGAAAGTGGAACACCTACGTATCCAATACAACAAAAGCATCCTATAAAGCTGAAAATTGCACCAAGTATACCACAAATCATACTTGTCTTTCCCTTACTGCTCTGCTGTGGTGCCTCATTTACTACATTGTAATTCTGTGAAAAATCCTGATTGTAATTGTTATTATCCATTTTTATTCTCCTCTATAACTATATTGTGTAACTAGGAATCGTAAGTTTTAAAATATACTGTATCAGTAATATGGCTATTGCTATCCACAAGTATATCATCCTGAACTTTATCCCCTTAAGCCTTCCCTTAGTGATTCTCTGCAAGGTCTGTGTAATAAAAAATATTCCGTAAATCACAGCGCCATACGTTGCAAATGCATTGTAATAAAGACTGGACAAAATATCACCCTTAGCCAAGCTTATCAAAGCTCTGGTTCCACCACAGCCCGGGCAGCTTATGCCGGTCATGGCTTTTAAGCGACATTCCATCAAATCATATCTTCCTGTAAAATTTACAAACCAAATCTGTGCAAAATAGATTATTGCTGTAAATATAATAACAACAATACTTATCCAATATAGAATATTCTCCATATCGCTATCTAAAAAGCTTTTGATTTTGTCATTTTTCATTAACTGCACCTATTTCTTTGATTCTCTATGAATTGCTTAACACAGATTTTAGTATAGCACCATTGTATCAGGTATGCAAGTAATTATTTTTACTATCAAACTATTTTTACAAATACAATTCAGACGCCACACCAAAAAATGCAAATACAAAATACATTATAAAACTGCCAAAGGTTCCAACACCAATGCCAATAATACCGCAAATCAAGCCTAACTTGGCATCCGGATAGAGTTCATTTGTCACTTCATTTTTGCTTAACGCACCCAAAATAATCGCAACAATGGAAAGGGGCGATGAAATGTACCCTATACAGCAACAGCTTCCAACCAAGCCGATTATTATTGATAAAATACCGCAAATCTTCGCGGTTCTTGCATTTTTCAGATGTTTTTGTTCTTCCATATCATTACCTCCTTTATTTAAATCCTACATATCCTGAGCAGTTAGACAAGTATCTCTCAGATATCCTCTTTCATCATTCCACCGAGCCAATCCTCTATAATAAAACATTTTAAGTTTTTCATCTATTATAAACGGAACAATCTGATTTTTCAAACACTCTTTAAACATTATCAGTCTTCCAACTCTGCCATTCCCATCAGAACTTGGTTCAAAAGTCAAACATTTTCGTACTCACTTAATTCTTCCCACTCCTCACGATTTCCGCAAC
>CAYWDL010000097.1:0-7345 GCA_964457015.1 uncultured Roseburia sp.
CTGACCAGGATTGTATTATAGGCATAAGCTTTCCAAGGTATTCCATGCGTACATTAAAAGCTATGGAATTTGCCAATAATAGAAATGCCAGAGTTATTACCATAACCGATTGTAAGCATTCGCCTATGAATTTATATTCATCCTGCAATTTGTTGGCAAGAAGTGATATGTCTTCTGTTGTTGACTCACTTGTTGCACCGTTAAGTGTAATAAATGCACTTATTGTGGCGCTTTGTGTTAAAAAGCAGGATAAGGTTATCAATACTCTTGAGATGCTTGAAAATGTATGGGATGAATATCAGGTTTATTCTAAGGATGAGATTAATATGGTTAATGATTTAAATAATGAAATCATCAACCTTGAAGATGATATGTTAAATTAAATTTTGTTTCTTTGAAAATTGGAGGCAAATAATGGATATTGCAATAATTGGTGGTGGCGCAGCTGGAATGATGGCTGCCATTACTGCCGCTATGAATGGGCACAAAGTAAAGCTTTTTGAAAAAAACGAAAAGCTTGGAAAAAAGATATATATAACAGGAAAGGGCAGATGTAACATAACAAACAGCAGTGATATTGAGGTTCTTTTTAAGAATATTATCACGAACGAAAAGTTTATGTACAGTGCCTTTTATACGTTGACCAATGATGCGTTGATAGATATGCTTAATGGTTGGGGACTTGAGACAAAGAATGAACGTGGAAACAGAATATTTCCAATGAGTGATAAGTCCGTGGATGTTATAAAATGTCTTGAAAAACAGTTAAAAAACAATGATGTTGAGATTAATCTTAATACAAATGTCAAAGATATTATCGTGGAGGATGGTAGAGCACAGGGGATAATCCTTTATAATGGCAATAAGGTTTGTGCGGACAGGGTTATTGTGGCAACGGGAGGATTTTCTTACAAAACAACAGGTTCTACCGGTGATGGATATAAATTTGCGAAAAAAGCAGGGCATAAGGTTACGGATATTTTACCGGCACTTGTTCCTGTTAATATAAAAGAGGAGTTTTATAAGGATTTACAGGGATTGTCGCTGAAAAATGTCGAGGTTACATTTTTTAGAAATAATAAGCAGGTATACAAGGATTTTGGTGAAATGCTTTTTACACATTTTGGTATAAGCGGACCATTGATATTGTCCGGAAGCAGCTATGTTACTAAGTTTCTTGCCAATGGCGAGGAAATAAAGATTATTCTTGATTTGAAACCGGCATTGACAAAAGAGGCTTTAGATGACAGAATACTTAGGGATTTTAGCGGGGCGATTAATAAGGATTTTAGAAATTCATTAAATGAGCTTCTGCCTAAAAAGCTTATTCCTGTTATTGTTGAAAGAAGCGGCATTTCACCGTTTAAGAAGGTCAATGAGATAACAAAGACTGAAAGATTGGAATTGGTAAGGGTTATTAAGGAATTTGAAATGACAGCCATATCCACAAGGGATTTTAATGAGGCTATTATCACTCAGGGTGGTGTTAATGTTAAAGAGATTAATCCGGGCACAATGGAATCAAAGCTTGTTAAGGATTTATATTTCTGTGGCGAGGTTCTGGATGTGGATGCATTGACAGGCGGATTTAATTTACAGGTTGCCTGGTCTACAGGATATCTGTGTGCGATGAATTTGTAAAGAAAAGAGGATAATTATGTTTAATATAGCAATTGATGGACCGGCAGGCGCCGGGAAAAGTACAATCGCAAAGCTTGTTGCCGGTAAGCTTGCATTTATGTATGTGGATACAGGCTCCATGTATAGGGCTATGGCTTTGTATTGCCTGAGAAATGGCGTGAGCAAGGATGATGAAGCAGCGGTTGCTTTGGCTTGTGAAAAAATGGATATAACAGTTGAATACGAGAACGGTGTTCAGCTTGTAATGCTTAATGGTGAAGTTGTTAATGATTATATCAGGACGGAAGAGGTTTCGAATACGACCTCTGCCATTGCTGTATACGAAAAGGTTCGTGAGAAGCTTTTGAATCTTCAGCGTGAACTTGCAAAAAAATATGATGTAATTATGGATGGCAGGGATATAGGAACAAATGTATTAACAGATGCTGATGTGAAGATATATCTTACTGCAAGTGTTGATACACGTGCAAACAGACGTTACCTTGAACATAAAAACAAGGGTGAGGAATGCGACATTGAGGATATAAAAAAGGATATTATTGAGAGAGATAATAGAGACATGAATAGGAAAATAGCACCTTTGAAGCAGGCAGAGGATGCTGTTCTTGTTGATTCGTCTCATATGACTATCGAAGAGGTTGTTGATGCAATAGTTTCTATTGTTGAAGAAAAAAGAGGATAATTCGGAGAGGCTTTATGGATATTAGAGTTGCAAAAAGTGCAGGCTTCTGCTTTGGTGTAAAAAGAGCTGTGGATACAGCATATGAAGAAGTAAAAAATTGCACAGGTGAAAATATATATACCTTTGGACCAATCATACACAATGAGCATGTGTTGAATGACTTGGAAGAAAAAGGTGTGCATGTCATTGAAAATGTTGATGATATTGATGATGCGGAAAATGGAACTGTCATAATAAGAGCCCATGGCGTATCAAAAGAAATTTGCGATAAATTAGCTGAGAAAAAAGTTAAAGTTATTGATGCTACATGCCCTTTCGTGAAAAAAATCCATAAAATTGTCAGTGAAAAAAGTGCACAAGGATATGAAATAGTAATTATCGGCAGCAATATTCATCCGGAGGTTCTTGGTATAAAAGGCTGGTCAACAGCGAAAACTACAGTGATTGGAAGTGAGGAAGAGGCTGTAAAATTTATTTCAGATAAAGGGGCAAAAATATGCATTGTATCTCAAACGACATTTAGTTACAATAAATTTAATTATTTAGTTGAAATTCTTGAAAAAAAGCTGTATAATAGTATTGTTGTGAATACTATATGTAATGCGACGAGCGAACGTCAGACTGAGGCAAGGCAGATTGCAAGGGAAGTTGACACTATGCTCGTTATTGGTAGCAAAGCTAGTTCCAACACACAGAAGCTTTACGAGATATGTAAAGAAGAATGTGAAAATACTTACTACGTGCAGACATCTTCAGATGTTGAAGGTATGGTTACTGACTCCTGTGTCAGTGTAGGTATTACAGCTGGGGCATCGACCCCAAATAATATTATTGAGGAGGTTCAAAATAATGTCAGAATTAAGTTTTGAACAAATGTTAGAAGAATCATTAAAAACTATAAGAACAGGAGAAATCGTTGAAGGCACAGTAATAAGTGTTAAGGAAGATGAGATAGTATTAAATATTGGCTATAAATCAGATGGTATTATTACAAGAAGCGAATATACTAACACACCTAATGTTGATCTTACAACAGTTGTGTCAGTTGGCGATACAATGGAAGCTAAAGTTCTTAAGGTTAATGACGGCGAAGGTCAGGTATTGTTGACATACAAGAGACTCGCTGCAGAAAAAGGTAACAAGAGACTTGAAGAAGCTTTCGAAAATCAGGAGGTTTTAAAGGCAAAGGTTACACAGGTTATGGCTGGTGGTCTTACAGTTGCAGTTGAGGAATCAAAGGTATTTATTCCGGCAAGCCTTGTATCTGATGTTTACGAAAAGGATTTAAGTCATTACAATGGCGAGGAAATCGAATTTGTTATCAGCGAATTCAACCCTAAGAAGAGAAGAATCATTGGTAATAGAAAGCAGTTACTTGTTGCTGGTAAGAAGGCTGCTCAGGAAGAACTTCTTGCTAAGATTTCTGAAGGACAGATTGTTGAAGGAACAATCAAGAACGTAACAGATTTTGGTGCATTTGTTGAGTTAGGCGGACTTGACGGTTTGTTACACATTTCAGAAATGTAATGGGGAAGAATCGAACATCCAAAGAAAGTATTTAATGTTGGAGATACAGTTAAGGCAATCATTAAAGAAATCAGCGGAACAAAGGTTGCGTTAAGCCTTAAGTTTGATGAGACAAATCCTTGGACAAAGGCTGTTGAAAAGTATGCTGTTGGCACAATCGTAACTGGTACAGTTGCAAGAATGACTGATTTCGGCGCATTTGTCGAATTAGAAGAAGGCATTGACGCTTTACTTCATGTGTCGCAGATTTCAAAGGATCATGTTGAAAAGCCAGCTGATGCCTTGAAGATTGGTGAGAAGATTACAGCTAAGGTTGTTGACTTCAATGGCGATGATAAGAAGATTAGCTTAAGCATCAAGGCTATTGATGATGATATGGAAGATGAGGCTGAAGAAGTAGTTGAAGAAGTGGCTGAAGAAACAACAGACGCTGAATAATTAGGTGGTGTCTATGGATTACGAACAGTTTAAAACTCAGGTATATAAGTTAACAAAGATCGATTTAAGTTCTTACAAAGAGAAACAGATGAAGAGAAGAATTGACTCTTTGATTGCAAGACATAAGTATCAGACATATGATGATTATATTGATGCAATAAAGAAGAATTCGGATCTTTTTGAAGAATTTGTAAATTATCTTACGATAAATGTTTCAGAGTTTTGGCGCAATCCTGAACAGTGGGATGTCTTGGAAAACAAGATATTACCGGGCTTAATTAAAGAAGCCAATGGTCCATTAAGGGTATGGAGTGCTGCCTGCTCAACAGGTGATGAACCATATTCATTGGTTATGCTGTTGTCGAAATTCATGCCACTTAATAGAATAAAGATTATCGCAACTGATATTGATAAGCAAGTTATCGAAAAAGCGAAGGCTGGTTTATATTCAGCAAAGAGTATTGCCGGTTTACCTGAGGAATTTAAAAATAAGTTCTTTACAAAGGTTGGTTTGTCTAATTATCAGATAAGCGAGGATATTAAGAAATGCGTTGAATTTAGAGAACACAATCTGTTAAATGATACATATCCTAACAAGTTGGATTTGATTGTTTGTAGAAATGTTTTGATATACTTTACAGAAGATGCAAAGGAACATATTTACAAGAGATTCAATGACGCTTTGAGAAGTGGAGGAATTCTGTTTGTAGGAAGTACAGAACAGATTATGAATTATAGAGAGTTAAATTACTCATCTGCACATTCGTTCTTCTACAAGAAAAATTAATTTGTATTATATAAAAGTTAAATAAAGTGTCGCATAAAAGCGGCACTTTATCTAATTTGTGAGGTGTTATATGCGAGTAATATCAGGGAAAGCAAGAAGAACTACATTAAAGACCTTGGAGGGCCTTGGCACAAGACCAACGACTGATAGAATTAAAGAGACACTATTTAATATGATTAATGCCGATCTATATGATTGTGCTTTTTTGGATTTGTTTTCAGGAAGTGGCGCAATCGGAATAGAGGCATTAAGCAGAGGTGCCAAACGCGCTGTGTTTGTTGAAAATAACAGAAAAGCTGTGGAATGTATCAAGGAAAATCTTGAAAAAACACATTTAAAAGCTGATGCAACTGTATATGAAATGGATGTTTTGGGATGTTTGAAGAGAGTCAATGTATCCGGTGACAGATTTGATATCATTTTTATGGATCCACCATATAATAAAGAAATTGAAAAAGATGTTTTGTATTATTTATCGGATAGTAGTATAATAGATAAGGATACATTGATTATTGTTGAGGCTTCATTGGAAACAGGGTTTGATTATCTTGAAGAAATAGGCTTCTACGTTGAAAAAAGAAAAGAGTATAAGTCTAATGTGCATATGTTCATTAGACATGAATAGAAGAAAGGGTTGGGTTGATTGATGAAGGCGATTTATCCCGGTAGTTTTGATCCGGTTACATTAGGACATTTAGATATAATAGAGAGAGCTGCGAAGATATACGATGATCTTATTGTTGGCGTGTTAGGAAATAATAAAAAATCGCCATTGTTTTCTTCAGAAGAACGTGTTAATATGTTAAAAGAAGTAACAGCACATTTAAGCAATGTAAAAGTAATTGCTTATGATGGGTTACTTGTTGATGCAGCCAGGGAAAACGGTGCTCATGTAATTGTCAGAGGTCTTAGAGCTATTACTGACTTTGAGTATGAATTGCAGATGGCACAGACAAATAGAACATTATATAAAGATGTTGACACAATGTTTTTAACAACAAGTGTTGAATATTCTTTTTTAAGTTCAACAACAGTTAAGGAAATTGCACATTTTGGGGGAGATATTTCCAAGTTCGTACCGGAATGTGTTATTGATAAATTAAACAACAGAATAAAAAACAGATAGGAAGGGCAAGTTATGAGTAAGATTGAACAGATTATTACAGAAATTGAAGAATATATTGATGGTTGTAAGATGCAACCGTTGTCAAACACAAAGCTTATTGTTAATAAGGATGAGATTCAGGAGCTTTTGTCGGAGCTTCGTTTGAAGATACCGGAAGAAATAAAAAAGTATCAGAAGATTATCAATAATAGAGAGAAGATTTTAAGTGATGCGCAGCAAAAAGCAGATGCGATGCTTGCTGAGGCTACAGCTCAGACCAATGAGCTTGTAAGTGAGCATGAGATTATGCAGCAGGCATACATACAGGCCAATGACTATGTACAGCAGGCACAGGCGCAGGCTCAGATGATAGTTGATAATGCTACAAATGATGCCAATAACATCAGAATGGGTGCTATGCAGTACACAGATGATATTTTAGCTAATCTTGAAAATATTATCTCTTATTCGATTAAAAATGCTACTGAAAAGCATGAAGCTTATATGAGAGCCTTAAATACCAGCCTTGAAGTTGTTATGGCTAACAGAAAAGAATTACAACCACAGGAAACTGTTGAGGAGCTTGTAGAGGGTACAGAAGCGACTGATGATTATGATGAAGATGATGAGTATTTAGTACCTATGGATGATGAAGAATAATTTGATTACATAGTGGCGCCTTATGGCGCCACTATTTTAGAGTGAAAACAAGAAGAAGCAGGATAAATGTAATGATGGCATTAACAAGCTTGTATTTAATATAGTTTGTCAATTTCAGCCCGGTGCCTCCAATCATGGAATATGTTTGAGCAATTGCGCAGATACCACCAAATGAGCACAATGTACAGGTGAATATAATTCCCATCTCACTGGTAAAGCTTGTGTGTTTTAAGACATTTAAACCGGAGGTTATTTCCAAAAGTGATGATAAAATAAATGCAACATCCTTTGAAAAGAGGTTTGTATTTAAAATCCAGGTGGAGATAATTGAGAAAATTATTATATAACCACCAATTTTAAATATATTTTCGAAGGAGTTCAAGATACATTTATCGATGAAATTTTGATTTGTGTCAGTAGCTGCCATGCGTAAGCTTAGTTTGTTTTTGTTTAAAACATATGGCTTGTGTGCAAGGCGATATACAAAACTTGTAATAATTGGTGA
>CAYWDL010000098.1:0-7319 GCA_964457015.1 uncultured Roseburia sp.
CACTCCCCACAATCTCAATCATCTTGTTATTTAGTGGGATACTTTTATCTTTATTCATCCCACTATTTTGCTAATCCTTGCTTTTAGTGGGATATTCCCACCTTTGCTCATCCCACTATTTCGCTTATATTGGCTTTTAGTGGGATATTCCCACCTTTGCTCATCCCACTATTTCACTTATATTCGCTTTTAGTGGGATATTCCCACCTTTACTCATCCCACTATTTCGCTTATATTGGCTTTTAGTGGGATGTTTCAACCTTTACCCATCCCACTATTTTGCTTATCCTGATTTTTAGTGGGATATTCTCCATCTCCGCCAATCACTCCACTAAATTCAATTTGAGCGAGCATTTGTCTTCGCTCATACAATAAAAAATTATACCACAACACCTGCTATTTTTCTACCACGAAAAAGGACACCCTAACGGATGCCCTAATCTCATCTTCTTATGAAACTTTTGTCTCTAACCCGTTCTTAAAGGTAAACGTGATATTGTCCTTATCCGTTACCGTCACATGGTCTACCAAGGCACACCACATCCTGGCATCAAACTCCTCTGCATCATTCCCTGTGTTCTCAAGGGTGCGAATGAACCCTTTGATTAGTTCCCTTTGTGCCTTCTTGGCTTCAATCTCCCCCCCATGAGGGAAATTCTGACTCCCAATGTTTTTTGTCCGCAGAATTTCCCCATGAGGGAAATTCTGACTCCACGCGGTATTCGTAGAGTGCCAGCGCACAGCGCTGAAAAAGAGAGTAAGAAGAGGGACTTCTTTGCAAGCAAAGGTCACCTCTTCTCACTCTCTTTTTATACGCTGCTTCGCAGCGTTCTACTCATTACTTCGCGGTTATTTTGTTGTTTCTACCAAGTTCCAATGCTGTCCTGAGCCGCCCCAATATGTCCACTGGCATACATTTCCGCCATCTTCTGTTGACATATTATAAACGTCAAGAGCTGCATTTGTACTTGATGCAACTGTAAGGAATGCTACGCTTCCATCTGAATTTTCTACAATCTTATACTTCTGATTGTCTGAACCCTTGTATGTATACTGTAATACATTTGTACCATCTGCTGACTTGCCACCAGAAATATCCACACACTTAGAATAATCTGATGCACCTGTTAAGATATAATAATATCCATTTCCATCTGATACAATTTCAAACTTCTGTGCAAAGCATCCGTTATATGTCCACTGCTGAACATTTGCGCTATTTGCAGATGAACCGTTTTCTACATCAAGGTATAATCCACTGTTTACATTTTGGATATAATATACACCTTCATATGGGTCTGACGTACTTGTTGATGTTGAAGTAGCTGTCTCAAGTGTCCAGCACTGAGCTGAGCCACCCCAGTAGCCCCATGTACTTACATTATCACCATTTGCTGTACCAAATGCATATACTTCAACTGCCTGTAATCCGTTTGAAGACTTACTTAAGAATGAATACGAACCATCTGAGTTCTGTACAATCTTAAATAACTGCATATCGCCGCCCCAATATGTCCACTGATCAATATTTGTACCATCACTTGATGAACCATTGTATACATCTAATGAACTTGCGTAACCAGATGCACCTGTAAGGATTGCATACCAACCGTCTGATACTTCTGTAATCTTGAAAACTTGAGCTGCACAACCGTTAAATTCATACTGCTGTACATTTGCACCATCATCTGCTGATGCGTTTGCAACATCCATATATAATCCACTATTTACATTTTTGATATAATATTCGCCTTCTGCAATATCTGCTGATTCAAGTGCTGATTCTATTATCCAGCTCTGTCCTGAACCGCCCCAATATGACCACTGACAAACATTTCCTCCGTCTTCTGTTGACATATTGTATACGTCAAGTGCCGATGCACATCCTGATGCCTTTGTCAGGAACGAATATGAGCCATCTGAATTCACAGCAATCTTATACTTCTGCATATCGCCACCCCAGTATTCCCACTGAAGTACGTTTGTACCATCTGCTGATGAGCCACTGTCAATATCTACACAGCTTGTGTAACCTGAAGCACCTGTTAAAATATAATAATATCCATTTCCATCTGATTTAATCTGGAACTTCTGAGCATCATAGCCATTAAATGTCCACTGCTGGATGTTTGTGCCGTTGTCAGCTGAACCATTTGCCACATCAAGGTACAAACCACTGTTTACGTTCTTTATATAGTATGTACCATCCTGAATTGTTGTTTCTGTGTATGATACAGAAGATGTTCCTGTACCCTTGCTGCCCCAAATACAAATGTTATTTGAACCAACTGCTGTAAATGTCATAACCTCGTTTCTTGAAGATGATTCATCATACTGCTTCAAGAATACACCCTTGTATGTAACACCATTGTATGTAAGAGTCATATAAGCTGTTCCGCTTGTGTATGACCAACTACCTGAAATATCACCTGTTACAGTACCGTCTGAATTCAAGCTGATTGATACTGATGTTGCAATATCATAGCTTGTGCTTGTATATGTCTGATTTGGTTCCTGAACTAAGAATTCATATGTACCAACCATATCTGATGAAGAATAACCTGTTGAAGAAATTGTTTCTCCAAGGTACTCATAAGGAGCTGCTACAAGCCATCCATCCTGGTTAGCAAATAACTGATGTGTTCTTACTTCGTGGAATTCATATCCATCATCAAATCTTGTATGATATACAACATACATTTTACCGTCATCATCAACCAATGCAGAGTTATGTCCCTGTGCAATTTCAGCCTGACTCATACAAGACAGCTTGTAGTATGACATAAGTCTGATACCAACATTTCCGCTTGTGTTATCTGTATATGATGTGTATGTTGCTACATTTCCTGCTGCATCCTTGTATGGACCATCCGGATTAGATGATCTGAACACTCTCATATTGTATCCACCATTTGATGCAAATCCACCATAAGATACAAATAAGTAGTAATATCCGTTGTTGTAAATAATGTATGGAGCTTCACCTGATGAACCCATACCGCCTGCAATTCTTGTTCCCATATAAGGGTCAGATGCGATACCATCTGATGCATCTGTACCAAGGCCATATCTTACACTGTAATCTCTAAGACCTGTGCTTTCATCAAGCTGAAGCATAAAGATACCGCCGAACCAAGAACCATATACCATCCATAAGTTGCCACTTGCATCATAGAATACACATGGGTCAATAGCATTTGTACCATATGCAGAATTCCACGAACCATTTGACAAATATCTTGAATCAACTGTGCTAGAGCCTGTAACTGTTGCATAATCTGTCATGCTTGCAGGATGTGTGCTATTGTTAAAGCCTGAATACACAACTGTTCCTGCGTATGTATAAGGTCCTTCAATGCTATCAGCTGTTGCCATTGCAATTGATGAGTTCCAATCTGAACCATTAACACTCATGTACATACACCATTTACCCATTGTAGAGTTATAAATCACGTCCGGTGCCCACAAGTTACCTGATACATCATAGCTTGACACGCCTGTTGCTGCCCATGTAGCCCCCACTGAGAAGATACTAGCGTAATCATTGTTAATGTTATTTGTGAATGTTGACCACTCACTTAAGTTAGAAGATTTAGCCCACGACATATGTGAACCAAAAATGTAATACTGTCCGTTGGCCTTAACTACTGAAGGGTCATGGCAACAGACTCTTGAAACTGCCTGTGCTGCTGCTTTTGCTACAGAAGCATCGTCATTTGTTTCCTTGCCTAAATGACTAAAAACGGCTGTGCAAACAATAATTGTTGCTACGAGTATGCCCAATACTCTTTTAATGTTTTTCGCTCTCATCTTGAAATTTTCATCCTTTCATTTTTATTTGAAAATTTTCCCCATTGCATCAATCTTATCACCTGTGCAATTTCTGCGCAATTAACAAAAACGCCAAGTATTTTAGTATTTTTTAGTGCATTTTGCACAATTAAACGTTTAAGTTCTACTAGTTTTTTATATAACTTTACTATAATAAAAGGATAAGGAAGCGAAACACTACTTCCTTATCCTTAATTTTTACATTATATCAATCTGGTTTTCTTTATCATTTCACAGAATTCATCATTATTCTTAGTCTTTGAGAACAGGTCTATTATACGTTCAACCGCATCATCTGCCCTCATTGAGTTTGTAGCCTTCTTAATGTATTCCATAGCCACCATTTCCTGATTATTAAGCAATAAATCATCTCTTCTAGTGCCCGACTTAAGAATATCAATAGCAGGGAAAACTCTCTTTTCAGATAATTTTCTGTTAAGCACAAGCTCCATATTACCTGTTCCCTTGAACTCTTCGTATACAACATCATCCATCTTACTACCTGTCTCAACCAAAGCTGTAGCAAGAATAGTAAGACTTCCGCCCTCTCTCATATTTCTTGCAGCACCAAAAAATCTCTTTGGCATATGAAGTGCTGCCGGATCAAGACCACCTGACAAGGTTCTTCCACTTGCAGGAATTGTAAGGTTATACGCTCTTGTAAGTCTTGTGATACTGTCAAGAAGAATAATTACATCCTTCTTATGCTCTACAAGTCTCTTTGCTCTCTCAATAACCATCTCTGAAACTCTCTTATGGTGGTCAGGAAGCTCATCAAATGTAGAATAGATTACTTCAACATTTTCACCCTCAACATCCTCTTTAATGTCTGTTACTTCCTCAGGTCTTTCATCAATAAGAAGAATAATCATATGCATTTCAGGATTATTCTTTTTAATTGACTTAGCAATCTCCTTTAATAATGTAGTCTTACCTGCCTTTGGCTGCGAAACAATCATACCTCTCTGTCCCTTACCAATAGGTGAAAGTATATCTACCATTCGCATTGCCACACTGCTTCCCTGAGACTCCATCTTAAGTCTTTCATTTGGGAATATTGGTGTCAAATCTTCAAAATTAGGTCTTGTGGATGTACTTGCAAGAGGGAATCCATTAACCTCGCTTATGTACAATAACGCTCCGAATTTCTCATTCTGTGTTCTGATTCTAACCTTACCAAGAAGAATATCTCCTGTTTTAAGATTAAATCTTCTAATCTGTGATGGTGCCACATAAACATCATTTTCACCAGGTAAATAATTCTCACATCTGATAAATCCAAAGCCCTCCGGCATAACCTCCAATATACCGTGCGCCACAATACCGCTATCCAGCTTTTCAATATCATCCGGTGTAAGCTCCGGTTGTGGTTCTCTAGGCTGATATTCTCTTCTTCCATAACCTCTCTGATATGGTCTTGCCTCCGAAGTTCTTTCTTCTGAAGCTTTTTCTCCTGACACAGCAAGCTCTTCCTTAGTTTCTTCCTTAGTCTCCACCTTAGCTTCAACCTTAACCTCTACATTAGTCTCTTCTTTTTTCTCTTCTACTGTTTCCTCTTTAGCACTCTCTAAAATTCTTTCGATTAATTCTTCTTTTCTAAGCAATGAAATTTTCTTAAGTCCTTTTGCTTTCGCTATTTCTTTAAGCTCTGTAAGTGGTAATGATTTCAATTTTTCTCTCATACATATTTCCTTTCGCCTAATATTAATTTAGTATTTATTGAAACATACGGGAAAATCCCCTGAATACCGAATATACTAGATAACCATAAACTCATATCGGTTGTATCAAACTACGACAAAAAACATTATACTACACAAAAAAGAAAAATGGTAGTCTTATTTTTATTTTTATGGTACAATCGACATCTATCATTGTTGAAAGGAGTCAGATTGTGTATATTAATACAGGCAACGAATATTTCAAAGCCCGCTTTGGAGTCAAAACCTATAAATTATCCTTAAACGGCGGAATGACATGTCCAAATCGTGATGGCAAGATAGACACCCGTGGCTGTATCTTCTGTTCAGCCGGAGGCTCTGGTGATTTTGCCGCAAATCCCGCTCTTTCTATCACAGAGCAAATCAATCAGGCAAAGAAGCTTATTGCCAGCAAGGTCCCTAAGGATTGTAAATACATAGCATATTTTCAGGCATATACTAATACCTATGCTCCGATAGACTATTTACGCAAGATTTTCTGCGAGGCCATTGAAAATGATGATATTGTTGCTTTATCAATTGCTACACGTCCTGACTGTATAGATGAAGATATAGCTGAATTATTATTTGAGCTTAATGATATAAAGCCTGTATTTGTTGAGTTAGGTCTGCAGACCGCAAATGAAAAATCTGCTGAGTTTATTCGCAGAGGATATAAAAATGAAATTTTCGAGAAAGCTGTAAGCCTTTTATCTTGTGACAATGCAGATAAATGTATTGATATTATTGTTCATATGATTATTGGATTGCCGAACGAAACCCAATCAGACATTTTAAACACCGTT
This sequence comes from uncultured Roseburia sp., assembly GCA_964457015.1. Taxonomy (GTDB): domain Bacteria; phylum Bacillota; class Clostridia; order Lachnospirales; family Lachnospiraceae; genus SVEL01. Next base: position 6,338 of record CAYWDL010000098.1, read on the forward strand.
GATTATATTAACCGTTTTCCTGTAAAAGGCGTAAAATTTCAACTTTTGCACATATTATCAGGCACAGATTTGTGCGATTATTACAATATTTATAAATTTAGAATTTTTTCACTTGAAGAATATACCCATATTCTGTTAGAATGTATATTGCGTCTGCGTCCGGATATTGTTATTCACCGAATGACAGGCGACGGTCCAAAAAAACTATTAGTGGAACCAAAATGGAGCGGCAACAAAAAACTGGTGTTGAACCATATAAACAATGCACTCCGCCAACAAAATATTACCCAAGGAGAAAATTATGTCACTTGAACCACTGACCCTATACAAGCTGATGACCTTGTATATGTTAAATAAAGTTAACTTTCCACTTACAAAGAATCAGTTGCTTGATTTCTTTTTAAATAAGGATTATACAACCTACTTCACTTATCTTCAGGTTCTTGGCGAGCTTGAAGAATCCAAGCTGGTTAATATAGAAACTGTTCGTCAGAATTCTTACTATAAGATAAATGCCGATGGTTCAGAAACCATTGAGCTGTTTGTAAAGAAAATACCTGTATCAATTATTGACGATATGGATATTTTTCTGGTTGAAAATAAATACGAGCTGCGAAATGAGGTAAGTACCCTTTCAGACTATTACAAATCAACCAATCAGGACTACATAGTTAACTGTAAGATTATTGAAGGCTCATCAACCCTTATTGATATGAATCTTTCAGTTCCGTCCGAGGATGTTGCTGAAATGATGTGTAATAACTGGAAGGCTTCCAGTCAGGAAATATACTCAAATGTTATGAAAACCTTGATGAAGGAATAATTTGTAACAAAAAAACGTCCCATTGGGGCACCCTCCGTAAGGAAGGTGCCCCAATGTGGCTCTTGTATCTAAACTGAATAATTGATTTCGTTAAGCGGTATAGCCATTGGCTATGCCGCTTTTTCTTTGCGTTCTGTTATATGATTTTGGTACGCTTAT
>CAYWDL010000099.1:0-7307 GCA_964457015.1 uncultured Roseburia sp.
TTATGATGATGCATTGGAAAAAATTGATATGAATAAGAGATATATATTTATTGAAAATTAAAGTTTTATGTACTATAATCACTATGTAAATGAAATTATGAGCGACGATAGTCGTCTTCAGAATAGGAGGAATATTATGGCAGTAACAAAGGATATGCTTATCGGACAGATTGTTCAGGCTAATGCAGATTATATACCAGTTCTTTTAAATGCAGGTATGCATTGTCTTGGTTGCCCATCAGCACAGGGCGAATCATTAGAGGAAGCTTGTATGGTTCATGGTATAGATGTGGACGAGTTAGTTGAAGAATTAAATAAGGTTGGCTAATAAAAAGCCCTGTAGGTGAAAATTTCACTTGCAGGGCTTTCAATTTAAGCAATGGTCTGTAATTTCTGAATTGCTTTTCCTTTGATAATCTTTTTATAATGTTCCTTAAAGTAAGCTTCGTTTGCATCTGAACCCTTGTACGCATTGCCATATTCAGAAAGAATATTGCATACCTTGTTAAAGTTTGTTGCACTTACATTTGACTTGCTTACTACCAGGTAATAGGTATCCTCAGGTGATTTGTAAAGGGAGTTAACGCCCGTGTACAAGTCACTTAATAGCTTTGAAACCTCCATAATGGTATCTAAATCATTAAATGTAAATATTTTCTTTATGTTTGGTTGTTTTTCCTTGGCTGTAGGTTTCTTGGCTTCCTTATCCTTCTCGCCTTCCTTCTTTAATGTCTGGGAAAGGGGAATGAAAGCTTCCTCGCCTCGTTCAATAGCAGACTTTAATTCGTTTCTTACGTGATTAAACATATCAAGTAAATCGGAAGTACTTGGAATTCCTAAGTCATCTCCCTCGATTTCTTCCATATCAAGGTCATCCATGGAAGGAGCGAACTTTGAAAATCTGGTATCCAGCTCCTCAGGGTCATCCACCTTGGTAATGACTAAAACTATACAATCACTTGAAACTGGTATAGCTTCAATCATAAGAGGAATGTCGTCGGCTTCAAAACCGAATTCATTGGATGCCTGCTGCATCATATCTCTAAAAAGATTTTTTGCCTTCTCTGTTCCATATGCTAACTCGCTTATTTTAATTTGGCGTGAAGCTAAATCTGATTTATTTAAAGTACATTTAATCTGATTATCATTAATTTTTTCTATTTTCATACAAACACACACCTTTCTTTACCGGATGGTTTTTTGAAAATTTATAAATCTGATTACAAAATAATCAGTTTATATAAATAGTATACCCTATTATCAATTCATATGTAAAGTGAAATATTGTGAAAAAAATGCGATTTTTTTATTCAATATTACAAAATTTTTATAGTTAAGTTCGTGCAAAATAACAGTATTGAAAAAAAGGGTTGAAATCTGCTTTTTTGTTGTATATAATGCCAAGCAAGGGGATTTCCTTAAGTTCGGAAAGGAGGAGCTTTAGAAAAAGAACAGGAAAAACTTTTATTCAACAGATACATAATTCTGGATACTCTCTATTCAGGAAAGAATAGCAGAGTATATTTATCTAAACACATTGGTCTTGATGACAAGAGAATTATCAAGAAGCTTACAAAGAGTCTATTATGCGAAGAGAATTTTCATAGTGAGGCGAATGTCCTCAAGAATCTTAAACATAACGGAATTCCAATTATATATGATATAGAGGAAGCAGAGGATGCTTATTATATTATTGAAGAATATATTGACGGAGTTACTCTCTACGATTACGTGAAAAGTAAGGGCGTGTTATCGGAGGAGGTGGCTATTAATTTTGGTATACAGATTTCTGAGATAATAGCATATTTGCATAAACAAAAGCCTGTACCTATATTGTATCTGGATCTGAAGCCGCAGAATATTATGATTGATAATGGCAGGCTTTATCTGGTGGATTTTGGAAACTCGATGTTTTTGAATTCTAAGAGAAATTATATGAGCGGAACCAAAGGGTATGCGGCTCCTGAACAATATGAATTTACCGGGATTGATTTCAGGACGGATATATATGGAATTGGTGCATTGCTATATTTTATGGTAACAGGGCTGGTGTGTAATGGAAGTTGTCATTTCGATACGAATTCTTTAGTATCGGAGGCATTCAAAAAAATTGTTATTCGTTGTATGTCGCCTAAGGAAGAACGTGTTCGCGACGCGCTCTGGGTGGCAAATAATCTTAATGAAATTATTCATGAAAAAATACGCAAAAATGATGTGAAAAAAGCAGTAGAGAATTTGATGGAACAACCCCTTGTGGTATCTGTAATAGGTGCTGAGAGGCATATTGGAGTTACTCATTTTGCCTTGGCACTTGCCAGTAGACTTAGTGAAAAAGGAATTAAAACCATTTATGAGGACCGAAGCGGCAGAGTTATAAGGTCTATTTACGAGAATAGTGAGAAATGCAGGCTTTCAGCTGGGATTTATTATTACGAAAACGTTTTGATGAAACATTCCTACAGTGAATTTATTGAAATTGGTGAGAATGTAAATTGTAAAGTTATAGATTGCAGTGGCGAAGGTGTTGCAGAGAATCACCTTGATAAGGCAGATGTTGTGATTTTGCTGGCCGGTGGCAAGCCTTGGGAGCTTGAGGAGGCCAAGGTGGCCAGTGGAGAATTACAAAATATAGGTGTACCTAAGAAGATGATTTTTTGGAACTTTATGAAGGATAAGACATCGGATTGTATACCGTTGTTTTGTGACCCTTTTCACAGGGACGAGGATACCAATGAATTTTTTGATAAAGTGATTAGTAGAATATTTGAGGAGGAAAATGCTTATAAAAAAGAGGACAGGAAAAGGATTTTTAGATTCTTTACAAGAAAAAAATAGTGTAAAAGCTATCGGTGTGTTGGGAAGCTGTAAAGGTGACGGCGCTACTACATTGTCAATTGCCATGGCAAATTATCTTGCAGAGATTATGTCTATGAAAACTGCTGTGGTGGAATGTGGCGATACGAAAGCTTTTGAGGTTATGAAGGATACGCTGATGGATAGCTGTGACTGTGGTATTAATTATACGATTGGCAAGGTTGATTATTACTTTGGAGTGAGTTTGAATGATTTTTTTGCCACTTATGCAAACAATTTCGAGTATGTGATAGTTGACTTTGGAAGCTGTTTTAAGCAGTATGCAGCACATGTGGGCAGATTGAAATATAAGCTTGTCTTAGGTTCTGTTATGCCGTATAAGTCGGTGTATCATCAAAGACTTCTTGAGCAAATGGAAAACACAATGCTTCCTGAACATTGTCTGCACTTGTTGTATGGCGATGAGAAAAATGTAAAGGAATATTCATCAGGACTGAAAATTAATGCATTGCCGGCTCCTATAATTACTAATCCGTACATTATCGAAAGTAAACTGGCGAATTTCTTTCAATTATTGTTTTAGGAGGTAGATGTAATGGCAGTAATCAAGGCAGGTAAGACACGATTGATAAAAGCAGGCTTTGCAGGTGCAGGTATTGCACTTATTCCGGCGATTATCGTTTGTGCAGTGCTTGTGTTCTTCATTGCGAAAAAGGATACAAAGCTTGAGGATGCGAGACTGGAGCTTGGCAGGTATAAAGAGGGAACAGTTTGTGTTTTGCAAAATGATATGAAAAGAGGGCAGGAAATAAGTGTGGAAGACCTTAAGGTTGTAAAAGGCAAGTTCTATGATGGGACAAGGGTTGATAAACCGGAGGATTATGTGGGTATGGTGCTTAGAACGGATGTCAAGGCTGGGACCATTCTTAATGAATGTGTTGTGGCTGAGAAGGAAGAAGGCAGTGATAATTTAAGAACATACTACATTGACTACATTGATGTTCCGGCAGGATTTTCTGAAAGAACCAGCTTTGATATAAGAATTTGTTTCCCTGACGGCGAGGATTATCTGGTAGCCGGAAATAAGGAGATTAGTGTTAGTGACGAAGAGGGTTTTTATGTGGATCTTACTCGCAGAGAGGCGCTTCTTTTATCAAGCGCAAAGGTGGATTCTACAATTTATACCGGAACGAAGCTGTATGTGGCATTTTACACTACAGGCTTTGAAAAGGATGAAATTCAGACATACCCTGTAAACAGCTATGTATTTAGCCTGGGACAGTGGGAGCCGAATATTGAAGAGACATTTTCAGAGGAAATGTATACGAAAAGGGAAACACTTGAGAAGAATCTCTTAGAGTTCATGGGCGTTTCCAATAATTTACAATAATAATAAACGGGCCTTTTAGGAATATATATCACAAATGGCATGATAGGTACCGGTGGAGGGCAATACATTGAAAGAAATGAATGTTCAGTTATTGGAAGAATTAAACAATTTGCAGGGAAAGGGAGTGAGAATCACTCTGGAGGGCTACGAGGTGTGCCCGGTCAGAGTAATAGATGAGTTTTTAGTCAGTGAGGAGTCCAATTATATGCGAGATTATATATTGGACGAAACTGGAAGAGTGATTGAACTTGGATTCTATAAGATTAAAAATTTAAGATAAGATATTAAGATAAAAGGATGTGTTGGGAAGTGTTCTGAGAAATTTCGCATACTACACAAAAATTTGAGATTTAAGATATAAACACATCCGGGGCTGCCGCGTTGAGAAAATAAGCAATTGCGGCAGCACCTTATTTGTGTTACAATCATTTTTAAGATGATTTTAGTACATTTAGAGAGGATGAAAACATGTTGAAAAAGCTTGGTTCGATTATATTGATTACAATGTTTATTATAGCTTTTGCTGCCTGCAACAAGAGTGAAGTGAATAATGATAAAAAGGATTTGAAGGAATTTTACGGATATTCGGAAATTGCCGGTAAGGACACCTATATCGTGGTGTGCGACGGTAATGTGCTTGGTATGGGATTTATGGAGGATGGAGAGGTCTATGTTCCTTATTCGGAGTACAGAAAAAATGTTGATAATAAGTGCTATATTGATAAGTACGAGAAGGTATGTGTGTATACCACTGCTACAAATATTTATGACAGCTATGTTGGAAGCAGTGAATATACAGATATTGATGGCAACAAGGGTACATTTGCATGCGCGATTGCGCTTGAGGTGAATGGTGAATATTATGTTTCAGCCAGCTTTTTAAAGGAATTTGGCGTGAAGATTGATTATAAAACAATAAGTGACCCTAATCGTCTGGTTATGACGGCAACATTTACAAATGATGTGGCTGAAGCTAAAGAGGATACAGAGCTTAGAGTTGATTCCAGCGATAGAACGGAAATTCTTACATCAGTAAAAAAGGGTGATAAGCTGATTGTGGTTTCTGAAAAGGAAGATTTTAAGCTGGTTACAGATAGTAATGGCGTGACGGGATATATTAAAAAGTCTGCTATTGGCGAAGCTAAGGAGGAGACTGTTTCAAGAGATAAGCTGCCTGAGGAATATACTCATTTGACAAGGTCCACAAAGGTGTGTCTTGGCTGGCATCAGATGTCCTATGATGTGGGAAATGACAGTCTGAATGAGCTTGTGTCCGATGCAACCACCCTTAATGTAATATCCCCGACATGGTATAAGCTTGTCGATAAAAATGGAAGTATAGAGAGCTTTTCAGACGACAGCTATGTTAGTAAGGCTCATGACAAGGGCTTGGAGGTGTGGGCTCTTGTTAATGATTTTGAATATGATGAAAATGGTGAATATTACGTGTCAAAGGTGCTTTCACATACAACCTCGAGAAGAAAGCTTATTGATAATCTGATTGAGGATGTGAAGGATAATGATATTGATGGTATCAATGTTGACTTTGAGTGCATAGGCATTGATATTGCTGATGACTACGTGGAGTTTATATGCGAATTGTCAGTATGGTGCAGAAAAGAAGGCATTGTGTTATCTGTGGATATGTATGTGCCGTCAAGCATTAACCAATATTACAATAGAGAGACAGTGCTCGAGGTGGCTGATTATCTTATAATAATGGGATATGACGAGCATTGGTCCGGAGCATCTGAGGCTGGTTCGGTGGCATCATTGCCATATGTGGAAAAAGGAATACAGGAGACTGTCAGCGAAGGAGACAGCAAGAGAGTTATTAATGCATTGCCATTTTATACTCGAATATGGTCAGAAACTCCAATTGAATTTGCCGAGGATGGTTCGCAGATAGTTGAGGATAATGTCAAGGGAAGCTATGCTCTTGACAGTAAGGCAGTAGGTCTGGGTACCGCTGAGGAGGAGCTTGAAGCCAGAGGAGTGAATAAGTTCTGGGTTGAGGATTTGTCTCAGTATTATGCTGAATATGAGGATGGAAATAGTCTCATCAGAGTGTGGCTTGAAGAGGAAAAGTCTATCCAGGCGAAGCTTGATGTGATGAGCAAGTATGACCTTGGCGGTGTTGCGTGTTGGAGACTTGGTCTTGAAGAGAACTGGGTATGGGATATCATCGCCGGTTATGTTAGTGAATAATAATTTTTCGTCGGACATATAATGTACAAAATAAAAAAAGGTGTGCATTGGTATCGGTGGAGATAAAGAAAAAATATATTGAAATTGTGATGGCGGCAATAATGCTCACGGCATTGTGTGTAGTGTTTTTGGGAGCAGGAACGGTAGTGGCAAAAGGGGATAAGAATGTAGAGACAGGCAATAAGGGAGAAAAAAAGTCGGAAGGTGTTGAAGCTACGGTTGTTTTGGATGCCGGACACGGCGGGGTTGACCCTGGTAAAATTGGTATAAATGGCAGTATTGAAAGTGAAATTAATCTAAATATAGTGAAGAAGCTCAAGACATATCTTGAAGAAAATGGCGTTGAGGTTATTCTTACCCGCGAAACGGAAGATGGGCTGTATGAGGAGAGTGACACCAATAAGAAAAGGTCGGACATGGAAAAAAGGTGCGAGATAATCAATGAGGCTTCCCCGGATATGCTTGTAAGTATTCATCAAAACAGTTACTCTTCCGAGGGAGTAAAGGGCGCTCAGGTTTTTTATTTTAAGAATTCCGGCGATGGTGAGAAAATCGCTGAGATAATTCAAAAGCATTTGATAGATGAAGTGGACCAGGATAACGGCAGACAGCATAAGGAGAATGGCAATTATTATATTTTGAAAAATGTAAGCTGTCCTGCGGTGATTGTCGAGTGTGGATTTTTGTCAAATTATTCTGAGGCGGAGCTGCTGGTGAGTGATGAATATCAGGAAAAAGTGGCTATTGCCATAGGAAATGGGATGTTGGAATATTTGGAAGGAAAATGAGAATAAACTTTATGAAAACTTTCTAAATTTAAAAAATTTTGCTTGTTAATATACCTGTTTAAGTTGTATAATAATACTATGAATGCCTTTGCGTTTCGACGCTCTTT
>CAYWDL010000100.1:0-7241 GCA_964457015.1 uncultured Roseburia sp.
TAATGGACCTACGATTGATTCGGCTACATATGCAGAAGGAAAAAATGGTAAGGCATATTCGTTTGCAGGTGATGTGGATGACACTACAGGTAGAGGTGATGGACTTGAATTAGATGTAAAGTCAACAGCGAACTTTTCTGTTGGTATGTGGGTTAATACGTCTGAAAAGATTAATTTTCAGCCAATTTTCTTCTTGGCAAAAGATTTTTCTAACTACGTAAATGTGGCTACATATTTTAATGATTATGCTTCAGGTGGTCTTGTAATGAAGGATGATTGGGCAGGTCAGGTAATATGGCTTGATAAGAATGATGATAACAAAGTTGCTACAATTACAGATTTAGCACTTAATACATGGACATATGTGGTGTTTACATGTTCATCTGAAGGTGTTGTTAGTTTGTACTATGATGGAAAACTTTTAGCAGAGAATCAAGTTACCGATTATGATTCGTTATATACAGATCAGTATCTTTTCTTAGGAATCAATTTTTGGAATGATTCGTTCAAGGGCTTGATGGATGATGTTGTAGTATATGACAAGGCATTATCAGCAGCAGAAGTTGCATCTTTATATGAAAGAGATGGTAAGCCATACGAAGAAGAAACAGCAAACATTGCAACAGTTGGTGTACAGAAGAATTCAGCTGGTGATAAGATGGCGTTCATTACAAGAATAGACATTGATACATTTGAAAATGAAGAAATCACAGATGCTGGTGTTCTTATTGCAAAGGGTGAGGTTTCAAGCCTTACAATAGCTGATGTTGATGATGCGAATGTATTCAAGTGCCCTACACCTTATGTAACATCAGATACAGATGCTGGTGCAGATGAAGGTAATTACGCATTTAGAACAATAGTAAAATATCCGGATGATGTTGATGATTCAACTGTTTTTACAGCAGTTCCATATATGGTAGTAAATGGTGATACAGTATACGGTGATGCGTGCTCTATGAGCCTTGCAGATGCACAGTAGTAGGAGGTAGAAAGATGAGAGAATATACTAGTCCAGAATTAGAAGTAGTAGAATTTGAAACTGAAGATATTATGCTTGCATCTGGTGTAACTACAAATGGTGCATGGGCTGATGGTTGGTTCGAAATCGAAGCTTGGTAAAATTTTAATGAGTATAAAGGCAGGCGCTTCTTTTGTGTCTGCCTTTTCTTGAATTAAGGAGCATTTATATGAATTATATAAAAAAACATCTGAAATGGATTATAATATTTATAGTATTATTAATTGTGTTTGTTTTTGTTTTAATATTTGGAACAAAGGAAGAGAATGTAAAAGAGAAAGAAAGTAATAATAAAACCGAAGTTGAAAGTACAACAGAAAACGAAACGACGGGTAAAAATGGGATTTCTGTTGAGAGTGAAGATCCATATGATGATGAGGAATGGGGACCTATCACATATAAATAGTGCTAGAGTATTAGGGAAATGGTGTCATAAAGACACCATTTTTGTTTTCAAATATCATAATATGGACAACTTTTATATTCCCATTTTCTCCAAATTAATGTATAATAATCGAGTATTAATAAGAGTAAAAGTGTTACATTCAGAAATGAGGATAAATATGACAAAGAAATCATTTATATTATTCCTACTCGCAGTAATATTAGCGGTAGTGGTTATAAAATTAGCAAGTAATGTGGATGGCTTTGATTCCGATGAATTACAGGCATTGGATGCGCAGCTGGAACCAATGAGAGTTGAGAAAAACAGAATAGAGAATGAAATCAATGATGTTCAGACAGAGTATGATAACCTTGTAAAGGGTATTGGTAATCTTATATTTATGTTTAAGGACGTTGACAATAAGCTTTACACAGAGATTAAGGACGAGCTTACGAAGAAGGATATGATAGGAACCATTTTGCTGTCCAAGGAAGAATTTCCGGGGCAGGAGGGCTGTATGACCATGGCGCAGTTTAATGAAATGATTGATATGGGATGGAAATACTATATCAATTGGGAAGCCGGTGAGGATAAGGATGAATGGCTGGCATATTGGACGAAGAAGATGAGTGAAAATGGTTTGGAGATGCCGAAGGTAGTGCATTTTGAAACAGATGCATACAGTGAGGATTTGGATGCATTTTTGATTGAGAATGGATTTGAAGTGCTTATACATCAGGGCATAAGAGGTAGTATATTCATCGTTATGGAGTATGAGGAGGACCCATGGGATATTTGTACTGCAGCTTGGAATGACTTGAAGGCGAAGAATCTTATGCAGCAGGCGGTGTCTGAGGGTGGAACACTGGTATTTGCTATAGGCTCTAAAAAGGATACGGAGCAGTATAGCGATACTACATTTGAAACTATGATTTCGACCCTTAGTACCTATGTAAAGAGAGAGAGAATATATATTACCGATGTAATGTCGGCGAAAGAGTATGAAAAAGAGCAGTCCATAAGCAATCTGGACGAAAAGGTTGCTCTTGAGAAGCAGCTTGAGGACTTGAAGACACAGCTTGAAGAAGTTGAGAGTGAGATGGATGAGTTGTATAAAGAGTATAAGGAAAAGGAAATGAACGACTAATGAACAAAGCGGCGAGAACCTCCACCCTTGGCTGGATAAGTGGTGTGGCAGGAAAGAATAAACTTCATATTTGTTTTCTGATGCTGATACATATATTGCAGGGCGGATGCAGCGTGGGAATGGCGGTTGTTTTGAAGCAGGTTGTTGATGATGCGGTGTCTAAGAACAGACAGGAATTTGGTGTTTCCATTGGCTGGCTTGTGGGGCTTATTTGCGCACAGATTGTGTTGGCTGCGGTGAATAAGTTTTTGGATGAGTATACATATGCGACCTTGGAGAATTTATTTAAAAGCAGACTGTTTGGCCAACTGTTGAATAGAGACTATGCTACTGTTACGGCAAAGCATTCCGGTGAGTGGATGAACAGACTTACTTCGGATACTGTTGTTGTGGCAGACGGACTTACCCACATTTTGCCGGGGCTTGCGGGAATGCTGGTGAAGCTGCTTGGTGCGTTGGCATTGATAATATTTTATTTGCCAAAGGTGGCTTATATTATAGTGCCGGGTGGCATTTTGCTGTTGGTTATAACATATGGAATTAGAAAAGTTATGAAGAAGATGCATAAGCTGGTGCAGGAGTCGGATGGACGCCTGAGAGTATTTCTTCAGGAAAATCTCGGAAGCATGATGGTGGTTAGGGCATTTGCCAAGGAAAATGAGACTGTCGTGGGTGCAGATGAGAGGATGGTCGACCACAAGAATGCCAGAATGAAGAGAAATGCATTTTCTAATATGTGTAATGTGGGCTTTGCCCTTGTTATGAATGGTGTGTATGTATTTTGTGTTGGATATTGCTGCTATGGAATATTGAATGGGAATATATCCTATGGAACTTTGATGGCCATAATACAGCTGGTGGGTCAGATTCAGTCACCACTTGCCAATATTACAGGCGTATTGCCAAAATTTTATGCCATGACTGCCAGCGCAGAACGACTTATGGAAGCAGAAGAGTATGAAGAGTCCAATGTGGTTGTAAAAGGACTTGAAGAGATTAATAAACTTTATAATAACGAGCTACAGGCAATATCCATAAAAAATGGCGAATTTTCATATGTCAGTGATGATGAAGAAAAGATATTAAAGGATATAAATATTGAAATAAAAAAGGGTGAGTTTGTTGCTTTGACGGGACCTTCGGGATGTGGAAAGAGTACATTTTTGAAGCTGTTGATGTGCCTGTATCCGTTGGATGAAGGCGAAAGAGTGTTGAAGGTGAAAAACGAAAATGTAGAGTTGACTAGTGGTTACAAGCGTCTGTTTGCATACGTGCCACAGGGAAATCATCTTATGAGTGGAAGCATTCGTGAGGTGGTGTCGTTCTATGATGATAAGTTGATGAAGAATGACGAGAAGATAAAGGAGGCGCTAAAGATTGCTTGTGCCGATGAGTTTGTGGGCGAGCTGAAGGATGGTCTGGATACACTTCTTGGAGAACGAGGCTGCGGATTGTCGGAAGGACAGATGCAAAGAATTGCTATTGCTAGAGCTGTATTTGCGGAATGCCCAGTGCTGCTGTTGGATGAAGCCACAAGTGCGTTGGATGAGAGGACAGAAAGAAAAGTGCTTGAGAATGTGCGCAATATGACAGAGAAAACTGTGATTATAGTAACGCACAGACCGGCGGCACTTGAGATATGTGATAGGAAAATAGAGATGTAGAGAAATAAGACGTCTTTTGCTAGAAAATGTGCTGGTCGGTATATGCAGGAAAATATACTATCAGTACCGAAAAAAATTAATAAAAACGTGAAAAGTCGGCACATAGAAGATAAATTGATGCTTAGATACTTCGAAAAAGAAAAAAGAGTACCTGGCAAAATATAAATCTTCTATGTGCCGAAAATGCTTGAATAAACAAGAAAATTTCGGTATAGGAGTAAGATTTTTCTGCATATACCGCCCATATAGATTAAATCCAGGTTAAATCCAGATTATTTCCAGGTTAGTCAAAGATGTCACAACAACTGTCTTGTCAGATGTAAAGTTTTGTGTTACAATGTTCTCAATTTATGATTGAAAAAAATGTCAATCAAAATATACACAGAATGCTGATATGCATTCGGAATGGAGAGCAAATGAGTAATTTAACAGAAGATATAAAAGAATTGAAAAAGCAGCGCAATGCGGTCATTCTTGCTCATTATTATGTCAATGATGATGTGCAGGAAATTGCAGATTACATAGGAGATTCATATTACCTTAGTAAGATTGCTAAGGATTTGAAGGAGGATGTCATAGTATTTGCAGGGGTGTCATTTATGGGCGAAAGTGCAAAGCTACTTAGTCCACAGAAGACAGTGTTGATGCCGGATATGACTGCAGACTGTGCCATGGCGCATATGGTTAAGCTTGAGAAGATTCAGGAAATGCGAGAGAAGTATGAAGACTTGGCAGTTGTATGCTACATCAATTCTACAGCAGAAATTAAGACATATGCAGATGTGTGCGTAACTAGCGCTAATGCGGTTAAGATTGTAAGAAATCTTCCTAATAAAAACATTTTCTTTATACCGGATGGCAATCTTGGACGATATGTGGCAGAGCAGGTGCCTGAAAAAAATGTGATTTTAAATGATGGTTATTGTCCGGTACATGCGGCTCAAACCAAAAAGGATGTGCTTGAAGCAAAAACTAAATATCCTAATGCAGAGTTTGTGGTTCATCCGGAATGTATAGAGGAGTTGCTGGAGGAAGCATCTTACATAGGCAGTACATCAGGCATTATAGATTATGTTACTAACAGTGAGTGCAAGGAATTTATTATCGGAACAGAGGACGGCGTATTGTACGAGCTTAAGAAAAGAAATCCTGACAAAACATTTTATAAGCTAAATGATAGATTTGTCTGTCAGGATATGAAGCTTGTCACGTTGGAGAAGATAAAGAATGTTCTTGAGACGTTTGATAATCAGGTGGAAGTAAGCGAAGCAGTGAGGGCCGGGGCGTTGAAGCCACTTGAGAATATGCTTGAGCTTTCTAAGTAAGAATTATAAGAGGGTAATATAATGAATACAGATGTTTTGATAGTTGGCAGTGGCTGTGCCGGCTTGTATATGGCGCTGAATCTGCCGAGGGATAAAAGAATTACGATTATAACAAAAAGGGACGCGGAGAGTAGCGACTCGTTTCTTGCGCAGGGCGGAATGTGTATGCTTAAGAATGAAGCTGATTATGACAGTTTTTTTGAGGATACAATGAAGGCTGGTCATTATGAAAATGATAAGACCTCAGTTGATATTATGATTCGTTCTTCATCGGATGTGGTTTACGACTTGTTGTCCTATGGAGTGGATTTTCATAGAAAGAAGGATGGAAGTCTTGATTATACTAGAGAAGGCGGACATTCTGATGAGCGAATACTATTTCACAAGGATATTACAGGTCAGGAAATCACAAGCAATCTTCTAAAAGAAGTTAAAAAGCTTTCAAATGTTACACTTTTGGAATACACAACGATGCTTGATATCATTTCCAAGGACAATAAATGCTATGGTGCGGTTGTTAAATGTGCCGATGGAAGCATAAGGTGCATACAGGCTCAGGTTACGGTTCTCGCAACAGGAGGAATTGGCGGTTTGTACAGACATTCGACTAATTTCAGACATTTGACAGGGGATGGCATTGCCATAGCCGTCAAGCATAATGTGGGCTTGAAGGACATTGATTATATTCAGATTCATCCGACAACACTTTACTCTGAATGTGAGGAGGATAGAAGCTTTCTAATATCAGAGTCGGTTCGAGGCGAGGGCGCGTACCTGCTTGATAAGAATATGAATAGATTTGTAAATGAGCTGTTGCCAAGAGACTTGCTGACGGCGGCTATCAGGGAGCAGATGGAAAAGGACGGCACGGATTTTGTGTGGGAGGATTTGAGACCAATTCCAAAGGATGAGCTTTTGGCCCACTTTCCAAATATTGTTGAGTACTGCAAGGAAAAGGGCTACGACGTCACAAGGGAGTGCATACCTGTTGTGCCGGCCCAGCATTACTTTATGGGTGGCATAGATGTTGATTATAATAGTAAGACTACTATGGACAGCCTGTATGCTATAGGAGAGACAGCCTGCAATGGTGTTCACGGTAAAAATCGTCTGGCAAGTAATTCCCTGCTGGAAAGTCTTGTATTTGCAAAACGAGCAGCAATAGATATGCTAAAATGGATTGCTGATTCAAAATATATGGATGATACGAGAAAGAGTGTGGCGACACAGACCGTTGAAGCTGTTGACATAAGTCAGTATGAAGATGAAAAAGCATTAGAAAATACATATAGGCAGTTAGTTCTTGCCGAAATAGAAAAGTTTAGAGAAAAAAGAGAGGAAAATTAAAATGTTTGATCCAGTTACTTTAAAATTAAATGTAGACCCATTAATATTAAGCGCAATTAAAGAGGATATTACAAGCGAGGACGTTACGACAAACAGTGTTATGCCTAACGCACAGATGGGCGAGGTAAATCTTATATGTAAGCAGGATGGTGTCATCTGCGGACTTCAGGTATTTGAGAGAGTATTTACATTGTTAGATGAAAATGTAAAGGTAGAGTTCTTTGTAAAGGATGGTGACAAGGTTACTAATGGCCAGCTTATGGCGGTGGTTCGTGGTGACATAAGAACACTTCTTTGTGGTGAGAGAACAGCTCTTAACTACTTGCAGAGAATGAGCGGTATTGCTACATAC
>CAYWDL010000101.1:0-7131 GCA_964457015.1 uncultured Roseburia sp.
TAAACTTTACAAAATAATCATTATCCGGATGCTTATTAATAAACGTTTCAAGAACCTCAGGTGCATAATTATCAGGATATTTCGTTCCCTGATTGCCAAGCAGGCTTATCCCCTTTGTTTCCTCTGCGCTTCTTCCACTCATATTTTTACCTCACTATACCATTTTATATCTTACAAGCAATGGGTCATCAACACCATTTGCCTTAAATGCCTTTATTCTATCTCTACAGGTTCCGCACATACCGCAAGGCTTTTCATTACCCTCATAGCAGCTCCATGAATACTCATATGGTGCATTGAGTCTGAGTCCCTCGTGAACCACATCAGCCTTTGTCATATTGACAAACGGAGCTTCAATATGAACACTCTGACCACTGCCTTCATAAATAGCCTTATTCATAGCTTCATTGAATACATCACTACAATCAGGATATGCATTTCCTGCCGCATCATCGCCATGAGCTCCATAATAAATCACTTCACAGCCCTTTGATATTGCTATGCTTGCCGCAGTGGATAAAAACAAACCATTTCTAAAAGGTACATATGTAGAAACAGGTGTGCCATTATTATTTTGAAGCTGCGTTGCGTATTCATCATGAGGTATTTCTTTGTCAGAATGTGAAAGTAGTGACGAATCACTGTACATAAAAAGCTTTGCAAGATTAATATATAACAGTTTTACATTGTAATGCTTTGCAATCGCCTCCGCTGACTCAATTTCTCTCTCATGCTTTTGTCCGTATGATATGGATAATGCTATAACATTTTCATTACCATACTTTTCAACCGCCAGGGCCAAACATGTTGTGGAATCCACTCCACCGCTAAATAATACAAGTGCTTTCATACTTTACCTCCTATCCACTCTTGCAACAAGAGCTGTGTCATCCTTAAAGCGTCCTCTTAAAGTTGTTGTATATGTCTTTGCATTAGTCTTTTTTATACCTCTTGCCGTCATACAGCTGTGGCATCCCTCAATCAGTACTGCAACATCTTCAGAGCCTGTGATTTTTTGCATAATTTCTGCAATATCAGAGCCTATTCTTTCCTGAAGCTGTAACCTTTTTGAAACCATATCTGCAATTCTTGCAATTTTGCTAAGACCAATAACTTTCTCCTTTGGAAGGTAAGCAACCGTCACCTTCATATCATACATAAGAGCCATATGATGTTCGCAATAGCTGAATATATCAATATCTCTCACTATAACCATATCATCTGAATTACTGGTATATTCCACCTCGTCCTCAAAGGTTTTATTGTACATTTCGGCAATTTCATCATTCGTATAATTCATACCTTCAAAAACCTCATTATACATGCGGGCAACTCTATCAGGCGTATCCTTCAAGCCCTCTCTTTCAGGGTCATCACCCAATGCTTCAATAATACCTTTTATATGCATTTTTATTGCTTCTGTATCTATAGCCATTTTTCTCGTCCTTCCATACTCTTATCTATTTTATACGCCATGTTTTTCAGGGTCCCATATGAACTTATGCAATTGCAACTGCAAATTCACATTATTCATTTTATTTTCAATCATAAAGTCCACAATCTCTTCAGGCGAAAGCTTCCCGAACACAGGACTAATATAAATATTACACTTATCATAAAGATGATACTTCTCTATAATCTCCTTTGCCTTAAGAAGGTCTTCCCTTGAACCAGATACAAATTTCACAGTATCTTGGCTTCTTAAAACCATAAAGTTATCAAGCTTCATCCTATCTTCCATACCACTTCCGGGAAGCTTATAATCCATCGTAAAGGAAATATCAGGAATATCCGTAAATGTTGCCAAATCAATACTGCCATTTGTTTCAATTTCAACATTAACACCTTCGACTTTTGACAGAGCTTCAAGCAGATACCTTGTATCTTCACCTTTTCGCTCAAGCAAAGGTTCTCCTCCTGTCAGGGTAATATTTTTCACCCCTGTATCTTCAATATATGAAGCTATCTCCTCAGCAGTCATCTCCGTATATTCAACATCCTTCTCATTAGCCCATGTTGTATCACAATAACTGCAATTCAAATTACAACCGCAAAGTCTTATGAATACAGCAAGCTGTCCAGCCTTAGTGCCCTCACCATTAATGCTGACAAATTTCTCCGCAATTTTATATTTCATTACACGCACCTCTTTTGAATCATTCATAGTATGATGCACAGTTTGTTGGTGTTTCAAAAACTGTTGCGCACTTTACATTATATCCCTTATTCTTCATAACCTCATAAAAATATTTTGCAAAATTCTCTGCTGTAGACCTAAACTCCACCTCTATAATAAGTATTCCTTCCTCGCGAAGCGCCTCCATTGTCTTATCCTTAAGCGTATTTTTCTCAACAATCAAAGAATGGTCAAAATAATCAACTTCTTTTTTCAAATCCTCTTTCAAACTGTCAAAATCAACAATCATTCCTCTTGTCTGTGTATCACAGCTGAGCTCATCGCTAAATATCTCAATCTCAACCTTCCATCTATGTCCGTGAATATTTCCACATTTTCCCTTGTAGCCAGACAAAAAATGGGCAGCATCAAAACTGTTTTCTGATTTTAATGTAAACATCTTTCCTCCTAATCCTGCAATTGATTAAAATTCAAAATGGCGGACAACTACTGCCCGCCATCGATAATCATTTCAATCAATAACAGCCCTAGTTTTATTTATAGACAGGATGGTACTAATGAACTGTCTAACGAACATTATAAACACATGCCTCCTATCAGTCAATGGCTTTTTCGTATGATTCACCGAATATTTCTTTTTGTACTATATATACATCTTCCAAATCATCAGCCCTCACAACAAGGTAATCACCAGGCTTACCCACAAAATATTCACCTGCATTATACTTTGTAAACACCTTAGCTTTATGTTCAAGCTGCTTTGCATATATCACATTACCATTTTTTGGATAACACAAATGTGCCTTATCACCCAAGCTGATTCGCTTATTGGTAACACATGAATATACAGTAGGTAAATACATAGGCATAATATTACATATATCAAACAGCTCAAAGGTCTGCTTATATGTGGCATCAAACTTCTCCTCAGATATATTATAAATCTCACCTTTAATACCTATCATAATATATATGCCGTCATCAGCAACCATCTCTACCTCTGATTCATTTTCAAGCATCTTAATTCTGAACTTTTCACCTCTAGGAATAATGTCTGTAGTTTTCACATACGCCCATGGTATATTCTTCTTTTTATATTTCGACATCTGAGCAAGGTATTCGTCGTCCACCATACCTTCCGTACTCAGCCACTCACAATCAGTATAATATTCCTGAACCTTAACATTAAGGAATGCCTCCACACTGGTTTTATTGACATCTCTTGACAACACCTTAAAAAGTAGCTCCGGCAGCTTTGCTTGTGCATATGTAGAATTTCCACTGGCCTTGCCATAGTCCATAACCAAAAACTCCATAAATTCAACTGCTCTTATCTCATTGCTTCTACTGTAGAAAAACGCATCCACTTCCCCATTTTCTATATGCCATCCCAATGCATATGCCTTATCCTGCTTTCCTAAAAAGAAATGAGGGTCCTTCATATCCTGGTCAGTTATTTCAAATATGCATACAGGCTCTTTATCAAGTCTTTTTGCTTCTACCTTCTTCGCTTCCTGTGCAAGCCTTTCCTCTTCTGCTTTTCTCGCAGCCTCCTCACGAAGTCTCTCTTCTTCCGCCTTTCTTGCCGCTTCCTCACGAAGTCTCTCTTCTTCCGCCTTTCTTGCTGCTTCCTCACGAAGTCGTTCCTCTTCTGCTTTTCTCGCAGCCTCCTCACGAAGTCTTGCCAGCTCTTCTCGAATCTTTGCCTCCTCACGAAGTCTTGCCTCTTCCGCCATTTTAGCTTCCTCTGCCACTCTGGCCGCCTCCGCCAGTCTTGCTTCTTCTGCCATTCTTGCTTCTTCTGCCAGTCTTGCTTCCTCTGCCAGTCTTGCTTCTTCTGCCAGTCTTGCTTCCTCTGCCCTTCTCATCGCTTCCTGATGAATTTTCTCTTCCTCTGCAAGCCTCTCCTCTTCTGCTCGTTTTGCAGCTTCTTCACGCAATCTTTCCTCTTCTATTTTTCTAACTTCCTCTGCAAGCCTAACTTCTTCTGCTATTCGTTCTTCCTCTGCTTTTCTTTTCTCTTCTTCCAGTCTCTGCTGTTCAGCCAGCTTTTCTGCCTCGGCACGTTTAGCTTTTTCCACCAATTTTCTGGCTCTCTCTGCCATCAATCTATCTTCTGCCTGTTTTCTTTCTTCCTCTCTCTTGGCCTCTTCTGCTGCTTTTACTTCCGGCGGTTTAGCATCCTCTATTGCCTGTAACTCGGCAGCCTTTTTAGCGGCTCTATCTCTCTTTAATATTTCGTAAAAATCCACTTCCTCTAACTCTTCTTCTACCTCTTTTTTCCAAAACGCCATCTTTGCTTCCTCCTTAACCTACTTCACTTTTTCATATGTTTGTTCAAATATCTCTCGTTGAATAATATATATATCCGAAATATCATCTTCTCTTACAGCCATATAATCACCAGGTGAACCCACAAAATATTCACCCTTATTATGTTCACTAAATACCTTTGTTCTCACATCAATGGGCGTAGCATAAATAGCCCTTTCATCCTTTGGATAACACAAATATGCCTTGTCGTCCAGGCTTACATACTCTTCTGTCTCATCCAGCTGAACCTCAGGTATATAATCCGGCATCTGCATAAAAATATCAAACTTTTCTTCTGTACTTCTATATGTAGCTACAAACTTTGCCTCACTAATATTATATATTTCACCTCTGCAGCCTATCATTATATATAAATCCGGTGAAGCCTCAAATACCATATCCGTTTCATTTTCAAGGGACTTCATTCTGAATTTTTTTCCCTCCTGAACTATATCGGTGGTCTTTACATACGCCCATGGTATGGTCTTCTTCTTATATACCGGAAACTTCTCTATATCCTTTTTCTTATCCTTTATGTACTCCGTTGCAAATATCCAATCGCACTCATTATAATATTCGTCAGCCTTTTTTTCAAAATAGTCTGCCAGATTATTCATCTCAAGCTCAGACATAAAAACATTTAAAAACAGCTTCGAAATATTGGCCCAGGCCATTGTTCCATCGCCCTTTGCCGTTCCATATTTACCCATCAGAAAATCCACAAACTCCAATGCTCTTACAGACTTGTCCTTACTATAAAAGTATACACAAACATCTTCTTCTCTTTCCATATAGCCAAGTATGAACTTTTCACCTGGTTTTTCAAAAAACGTCTTCGCATCCTTCAAATCATCCGCCGTACAGGATGTAACCAACATATCTTCTCTATTTTTCATTTCGGTCCTCCACTCTAATTTAAGCTTAACCTTTCCACCTTCAACCGATTTACCAAATTCCTTATACTCATCCGTCGCTTTGGTAATATTTAATACCAGCTCCCGACCATGCACCTCACTAACCTTAGCATATACACCTGCAAATCCGCATATCTTCTTATTTCCTTTGCTTCTAAGCAAAACATCCATATATGGCTCAAGCCTGTGTTCTCCATCCAGCTCAAGCTTTATCTTATACTTAGAATATAACTTTAAATTCGCTGTCTGCCCAAATTCGCTGATAATCTTGTTTTCCATTGTAAACACTTCAACATTCAGCTCCTCATCAATCAAATATAATGATTCACGATTAAATCTGTCCAGATAACTGTTATATGAACCGCCAATGCCTGATAACGCACAGACCTTCAGCGCCTTACTTACACCCTTCGCCTGAATCTCTGTCTCATCAGCGATATATACCTTTTCTCCAGCCTTTTTAACAATATTTTCAGATGCCAGGACTTGTCCGCCAATGCTATAGCTTTCAATTCTCGAGCATGTATTTACTACACTTCCAATAACATTGTATCGCATCATCTGCTCTGTTCCGACATTTCCTACAAATGCCTCACCACAATGAATGCCCACACCCATCTGAAGTTCATCATAGCCCTTATCATTGCAATAATCATTTACCACGTTCATTGCATTTTGCATCTCTATCGCAGCCGCTATTGCATTAGCGCAATACTTCTCACTTTTTGAAGGTGCCCCAAACACAGCCAGGATACCATCACCCAAAAACTCTATTATGGTGCCTCCGTACCTGATAATAATTTTAGACATTGCACCAAAATAGCAATTCAACAGCTGCGTTATGGACTCAGGGTCCATGCTTTCTGACACACTTGTAAAACCGCGCAGGTCCGAAAATAATACAGCCAATTCAACCTTCTCTCCACCGATTAAATCACCTTCCTGCTTGTCCAGAATAATATCCAGAAGCTCATCAGAAAAATACTTTCCAAATATTCTGTAAAGAAATTCATTTCTGTTCTCAAGCTGCGTATTCAACCGTTTGATTGCCTTAGCTGATTCCAATTCACTAATCTGTTTTTGAAGTATTCGTTCATAACTTTTCGAACGATCATACTGTCCCGACGCACTATCAATTTTCAATAATGCACTTTTATTCAATGGTTTTTCAACAACCACCATTGCCCCTTTTAAATAATACTCCTCTTCCTTTTGGGCATCAAAGCTGTCCACCAGAAAAAACATTGGTACACTGGCAAGCTTGGGATGCATCTTTAATATTCCAAGAACCTCTTCGTTCTTCGAAATAATTCTATGGTCAACAAGAATAAGGGATGGATTACTGACACTCTTCTCATCTTTGTCAATTCGTTCTTCTATAATCCTATTCATAAATTCCACAGACAAAATGCACATAGCCTTCATTCCACCATATGCATTAATCTTTCTCTGCGCATCCAGAATATCATTTCTATCTTCTTCAATAATCCATATTATCCTATCCACGAGTATCCACCATTCCTTAGCCATTCAGATAATGCTCTATAGACGCTCTTGATACCCCCGTACTTCGTGATATCACAATAGCCGGTGCCGGACCATATGTTTCCAGATAATTACGAACCTTATAGAAATCATCATAATTCTCTTTTCCGCATTTTT
This sequence comes from uncultured Roseburia sp., assembly GCA_964457015.1. Classification (GTDB taxonomy): domain Bacteria; phylum Bacillota; class Clostridia; order Lachnospirales; family Lachnospiraceae; genus SVEL01. The sequence goes on from CAYWDL010000101.1 coordinate 7,027, forward strand.
CACATACATATACACCTATAGATTTAAGTTCAACATTTCCTCCGCAAGCTTCACATTCCAAAGGTATTCTGTTGATTCTTAGGGCATTACTTCTCTTATCCACTG
>CAYWDL010000102.1:0-7034 GCA_964457015.1 uncultured Roseburia sp.
ATACACAAGCTGATTAAAGCAGTTGCGAAGAAATAAGGTTCATAGGATAACAGGGAATGAATAAGTATGAAAGATAAAGTATATAAAGTAAAGGTTGATAAAACAAATAAGTTATTATTATGTGTAATAGAGTTTTTTATATGCTTACTTTCGTTGGTTGTTGGAATTGTATTAGGAAATATATGGGGACTAGGAGAATATATTAATGAAATACTAATGGAATTATTGCTTATTGCTTTTTCTGTTTTAGTATTTATATTATTTCCTAATATACTTCGTGCTCAGGAAATACAAGCTGAATTCAAGCGGGATTATGTTGTAATAAGAAAGAAAAATTCAAAAAAGATAATTTATTATAAAGATATAGCTGAGGTTCAAAAGATAATGGTTTTAAATAGAAATCATGAGGAAAAATTGAGTGAACTGTATTTTGAATTTAATAGGAGAGGGGTAAAATGTTGCTAGGTAGGTAATGATGGGGCTGAAATTCCAGTTATGGATTTCGGCCCTTGATTTTATTTAGGGGGACAGTTGCTTCTCTGGTTGACAATATCGGACTATCGTGATAGTATAGACTATAAGAATAGTCTGGTGCGGAGGTTAAAATGCAAAAATTATTTGACAGCGAGATTAAGGTAATGGAAATAATATGGGAAAACGAACCTGTTTCAGCCAAGCAGGTAAGCGTGATTGCGGCTGAGAGTATTGGCTGGAATAAGAATACAACCTATACGGTTATTAAGAAGCTAGAGACTAAAGGCTTTTTAAAAAGGGAAGAGCCGGGTTTTGTATGTACATCATTGATTTCTCGTGATGAGGTTCAAATGGCTGAAACAAAGTCGCTAATAGATAAATTATTTGGCGGTTCAAAAAAGGCATTATTTTCCGCTCTTTTAGAGGATGAGAAATTGTCTGATGACGATATAAGAGAGTTGCGTGAGATGATTGAAAAGAGATAGTTGAAAGAGGTGATAAGATTGCTATCAGAGATTTTTTACTGGCTTTTGAATATGTCAATATCGGCCACAATAGTAGGGATTATTGTCATGCTGCTTGGGAAAATACGTAAGCTTCCTCGGAGGATTGTCTGCCTGCTTTGGGTTATTCCATTTTTGCGAATGTGGGTACCGGTAGGAATAAATAGTAAGTTTAGTCTAATGACATTTATCTCAAGATATACTACAAGGACAGTTACCATTTACGAGAAATTACCGGAGCTTACAGCCACTAATTGTGTGATGGCAGCAGACAGCTATTTTCCAATAACTTATAAGGTGAATATTCTTGAGGATGTTTTTAGAATTGCGTTTATTGTATGGCTTGTGGTTGCTGCAGTGCTGATTCTTACAACTATTTTATTATACAGAATAACAATGTCTGAATTAAAGGATGCAAAACATATAAGAGACGATGTTTATTTGTCTGATAAGGTTAATTCGCCGGCTACATATGGCATTATTCGTGAAAAGATTATTATACCTAAAATGTACAAGGATGAAGATTTGAGGTTCATATTGTTACATGAAAGGACCCATATAACGCGAAAGGATAATCTGTGGCGAGTTGTCGGAATTGTAACAGCTAGTGTTCATTGGTTTAATCCACTGTCGTGGCTGTTTTTGAAGGAGTTCTTGGCAAGTCTTGAATATGCATGCGATGAAGCGGTATTGAAGATTTGTGGAGAAGAGGAAAAGAAGAATTACGCCATAACTCTTGTGAATTGTGCACAGAGTAAAAGCTTGTATGCATCGGCGTTTGGTGGCGCAAAGGTGAGGGGGCGTATTGAAAATATACTATCTTACAAGAAACTGTCGTTACTTTCAACTATAGGTTTTGGGTTATTAGCTATAATGATTGGTTATGTGCTTTTGACAAATGGAGCTTAAGGAGGAGTGTTTTGTGAAGAATATAAGAAAATATTGGATATTTACGTTGATAGGAACATTATTAATATCTTTTTATCCATTTTTGATGGGATATAGGGTGTTGAAGGATATGGCTACACAGGGGACGGTTTTCAAGGAGGATTATCCTAAATATATTATACCGTACACACCTATTGCCATAGCAGTGATGCTGGCAGTTATTTTAATGCCACTCATAATAAAGCTGGCAAAAAGATTTGCGGTTTTAGCTGCGTCGGTGCTATCGTTGGTGGTATTTTTTGTGGCGGAATTTTTGTTTGAGAGCAAGGTTATTGTAACAGCCACGGTTGAGACTACATTAGAAAGCTGGCAAATGTATATGTGCTATATGACACCGGTTACCTATGAGACAAGAACCTGGAAAGCTGTGGATGTGCTGATTGGTGAATATAGTCCTACATTTAAGATACACTTTTATATGATATCGGTGGTATTGATTATAGCCATTTTGAATTGTTTGTATGGCTTTGCACAGATGATTTACACAAAGGATTATTCCCGCCGTAAGGCTTTGATTGTTCAATCTATTTGCACAGCAGTATTTTTAGGACTTTGTATATTTGCATGCTTTACGGCGTTTTTTAGAGATGGAGAGATTACAGTGTCGGCTTTGTCGGCGGTGCTTATGAGCATATTCTTCATTGTGCTTGGAATTACAGCTGGTACATATACAGGTTCGTTTTTGATAGGTAAAAAGAGAGTAATATCAGTTTTATTGCCTTCGATAATTGCATCTATGGTAACCCTGGCAATGTATATTGGCGAAATGTTTTTGCTTAGCGGGCATCTGTATAGCTATGGAACAGGATTTATGTTTGAGGGAATTGGGGGACTTATTCTTGCTCCAATTGATATTTTGATAATAGCCTTGACTGGAATGGTGAATGCAATAATAATGCTGGCGTTGGAAGAAAAATAAAGGAGAAGGAAATGTCAAAAAAGAGAAGAGTTGTATTGGGACTAGGCATTGTAATAGCTTTAGTGTTGGTTGGTTTGATTGTCTGGCTGGTGTTTTCAAGATACAGGATGGATATTCTCAAGGTTTGGTACGAAAAATATGAAGAAAAATATATTACAGACGAGAAAAGTGACCTAAGCATTTTGTACGAAAAAGTTGATGATCATATTATGATTATGGATTATGCTGAGAGTGAAGATTATATTGTAGCCTGTGGGGCAAGATATACATATGATGATGATAACGCTGTGTATCCATGGTTGGCAATGTTTGGTGCTGATAAGAAGATTATTTGGGAAATTAATACTGATAATGGGGTTAATCAGGAAGTCTTTGCAGGGGTGTCTGTAGAAGGTAATGCTATTTATGCGCTGAGTGGAAGAAAATTTGGGGTTGATTACAAATTAGCTATCACAAAAGTGGATATGAATGGCGAAGTTCTTGATTACAGAGTGACTGAAGCAGGCTGTGAAGCCATTGGATGTACGGAAAAGCTTGGTGATAGTTATTTTATAAGCACATATTCAAACGATAACAAGGAAAAGGTTGTTAAGGTGGAAGGTGATGACAGCGTTACAACGATTCTTGTAAATGATAGTGAGTATAGATATGTTGTGCAGGATATGATGGTATATAATAATAAATTGTATATTAGCTGTTATGAAGTACCAGAAGGGGAATATATTGGAAATCATGAAGAATACAGCAGTATAAATGAAGAATTGATGGATAAAAAGAATTATAAGGGTTCTATTGGAGAGATATATTTTGACAGAAAGCAAATGGAAATATTAAGAGATAATTATACTGCTTATTTGTTCGCGTGGGATGAAGAAGCTGGCGCGTGCACAAATGTGTATACGGAAAAGCAGGCTGTGGGAACTGAATTATATAAAAATGAGGATGGGCAGCTTGTGTGGAAGGTACAGAAGTTTGATAAGGGATTGTATAGTTTGGGGACATCATCATTTTCGGTGGAGACCATCAATAGTATTCATGAATTTGTATTTGATGAAAGTGAGAAGCTTTTAAGTAAGAATAAGATGGATAAATGCGTATATTTTCGTAGATAGGATATAGATGAGGCTGGAGGCAGTATTATTGCTTCCAGCCTTCATTAATACTAGTTTCTTTTTTTGTGATTAAAAATCAAACATATCAAAAGCACAACAGGAAATATTATGGCAGCAAGAATTCCTATTTTCATATTGTCATCGACAGCATTTGAAATCATACCAACAAGGGTAGGGCCGCCACCACAGCCTAAGTCACCAGCTAATGCAAGTAAGGCAAACATTGCGGTACCGCCGGTTTTAAGAGAGGCAGCAGCCTTACTGAAGCTTCCCGGCCACATTATGCCTACCGATAGGCCACAGATTCCGCAGCCAATGAGACTTAAAAGAGGCGAAGGACTAAGACTGATTAAAAGGTATGATAAGATACAAAGCCCGGTGCTTAAAATCATAAATCTGTCAAGTTTAATCTTATCACCGTATTTACCATAAAATACTCTTGCAAGTCCCATTAATATCGCAAAGGTCATAGGTCCGGCTAAGTCACCGGCAGTTTTGCTTATGCCTAAGCCCTGTTCCGCAAATGCTGATGCCCATTGGCTTACAGCCTGTTCACTTGCACCTGAACATACCATCATAATCATAAGAATCCAAAATGTTTTATTAACAAATAATTCTTTTATTGTCATACCCTTTTCGTCTTCAGCAATCAATGGCGCGATAGGAGTTTTGAGGAAAATAAAAGCGTTTGCAATAGGTATCAGCGCCCATATAATGGCGATAAATCTCCAGTTATTAATTCCTGCTATTTTAAAGAAAATAGTGGAAATTATAACGACACCTACATGCCCCCAACAATAAAATGAATGAAGAAGGCTCATTGCCTTTTCCTTGTTGTCAGTTGGGCAGCTTTCCATAATAGGACTAATTAGAACCTCTATAATACCGCCACCAATGGCATAAATGCTTACAGAAATCAGAATTCCAATAAAAGGCTCCATAATATTCGGTAAAACAGTGAGTAGTATAAGTCCGGCAGCAGATGAAATATGGGCTATTACAATTGAAATTCGATAGCCGATTTTGTCTACAAATTTAGTTGCAAGTAAGTCAACTAATAGCTGAACACCGAAATTGAAGGTGACCAGAAGAGTTATCTGACTTAATGGTATGTTATATGTATTTTGAAAAGTAATAAACAATAGCGGAACGAAATTATTCACTATTGCTTGCACAATATAACCGATGAAGCAGGAAATAATCGTGGTTTTATATGTTGGTTTCACACAAGCGTCCTCCATAATCACTAAAATTTTGAATATTATATCACATTTTTTCGGAATGTGATATAATACTTTCTTGATAAAAATGATATTATTAAAAGTTAAGGATAAATATATTGCAATGGAACAGAAGCGAATTTTTAGAAAACCTGTTAATTTGAAGTTTAAGTTTGCATTTACAATTTTATATTTGTTTATTGTGGTATTAGCTTCAATATTGGAATTACCTTGTATATTTATGGGGACTATAGGTATACCTTGTCCGGGATGCGGTATGACTCGTGCACTTATGTCGGCTGTGACATTAGATTTTGCAGAAGCATTTTCGTATCATTGGATGTTCCCTGCAATACCCATAATGTACATATATTTTCTTTGGGAAGGCAGGTTATTTGAAAATAAGCTAATTGATAAGCTGATATGGTGTGTCATAGGAATTGGATTTTTGGCGAATTGGGTCTATCAATTGACAATTTTGACGTAAACGTTGTCGAATTATCTTGTAAAAGGTAAACTGTTATGATATACTCAAACATAGGTGTATAACTAGCACTTAGAATATTATACGAGGTGAATTTTATGTATTGCAAGAATTGTGGAACAGAAATGACAGATAGTCAGGCAGTATGTTTAAACTGTGGAGTTAAGAAAAATGAAGGAGCTTCTTACTGCGCAAACTGTGGTAAGGAAGTAGCAGTTAATGCAGATGTATGTCTTAACTGTGGTGCTTCATTAAAGAAGGCTGGCGGAAATCTTGGTGGACAGGATAAGGTTGTTATGGCTTTAATCTGCTTCTTCTTAGGTGGTATCGGTATCCATAACTTTATGATGGGTGAGACAAAGAAAGGTATCTTCAAAATCGTTATGTCACTTTGCTGTGGCATTGGTAGTATCTTTGCTTTAATTGATTTTATCAAGATTTTAATGGACAAGTACGTTGTAGATCCAGAAAAGTTAATCTAATTGTAATGATTAATGAAGCACCGCAGTGTTTTGCTGCGGTGCTTTTACAATAGGAAAAACATAATGAAAGGCTATGAGTGATGTGCTCATAGCCGTATTAAATTTATTATTATTCAACTATATTGTTAAGTAACTCTTTACCTACCTTTATGGCAGCTTTTTCATTTTCTGCTTCGATATAGAGCTGTTGTAAAAAGCTGTTGTGCTGGAAATATATCTGAACCATTTTGCTATCAGAATCATAAGTATCATAATTTAAAATATAAGCTTTCTTGCCTTCTGAATACTCATAAACTTCGATTACTTTGGCTTCAGTATCACCAAAGCCCCAGGTTTCTAAGGTGCTACCTGTTGTTTCAGCACGACCATTCATCGTAAAATTACATTTGTCATAGGTTCCGGATATGAAAGTGCGAACACTATGACCACTAATAGCAGCATCTACACTTACATAATCGATTTCAGCATTGTTTATAATGGTAATAGGTAGATTGGTTTCTTCAATGCATTTGTCATAGCTTTCATAGCTTTTGTAAAGAGAAAGAACATCTGAAGAAGTACCATATGTTTTTTCAGCACCACTTTCCTTGAATTTCTCAAAATCAAACTCAATGGTTTCCATCTCGCCAAAATCAAATTCTTCGTCGCCTACTATTATTTTAAATGTACCAAAAATAGATTTTGCAATTGTTGATATGGTGTTGAAATTGGTTGCTATACCAATTGTTGCGATGCATATGATTGCTGCAGCAACGTAGCGAAAGTATAGTGGCTTTGAAGCTTTTTTTACTTGATTATTACTTTCCTTTAATATTTTTTGATTTAATTCTCCGGAGACAATGATATTCTCTAACTCACTCTGATATTTTTCCTTAAAATCCATAATTTTCAC
>CAYWDL010000103.1:0-6982 GCA_964457015.1 uncultured Roseburia sp.
ATACGCACTCTGCAATATAGTCCCATCCACAGCAGATAAAATTGCTATTCTGTATTCAGATTTTCCTTCTTCATATATCTGTATCTCCCACACAGGTGTTATGTACGCATTCCTATATTTATTCTCGTCTGCATCTTCCACCACTATCATATAGTTAAGATTCATATATTTTATTACATTCTTCTCATCAATTATAACATTCTGTACACTATCATAAAACAACTCCAACATTTCCTTCGGCTGTATTATATTATTTTCCCTTATTTTTTCTCCAACTCGATTATTATCAACTATCTGGAATCCTATTATCTTTCCATTCTTATCTATAGCCATATCCAAGTAATTCTCATATGCTTGAATATAAGATGTAACAAATCCATCATTTATTAACTTACACGCTTCATCCATTATTTCCCCTTTATGCAAACTATATCTAATTGGATTGGTATATGTCTTAAGCTTTATTCCCTCTATCTCAACATATAACCTTATCATATAGAAATCTGTCAATTCACGACCAAATTGTTCGGGATACAATTCTTCACACTGCCACCCCCATTCAAACACTGAATTCTCACCATATTTTTCTCTAATATAATCTTTATATTCTTCGTTCCAGTGCAAACATATATACTTTTCGCCTATATTCTCTGGCACTACTGGTTCCATTACTTTCAAGAATTCATTTATAATTTCATCAAACACTTCTTTGTCATAATCAAAACTATATTCAGGAAAATCATTATTAATTTTGCTAAGCTCACTAAAATAGGTGCTACTCATTTGATCAAGTACAAAATATCCTCTATTCCCATTGTATAGCACGTTACTTTGCCCTGGTTTTTCTTTATAAGTCACACTTACATCTTGACCATAGTATTCATCAACCCATACAGCCAGCTCATCCGCATATTGTGCGTCTGTCATATTCTCGTCAACTGATTTCCTATATATCTCGTAATCTCCTAAAGTATCAGGTATATTTATATCAACTAATGCGTCAATATATAAATTTTCCTTTAACACACCCTGAACATATCCTGATGAAAAATCCAGTTCCTTTATATCATCATAAAGTATCTCTTCCTCTTTATCGACATTCTCTTCCTGCTGCTTTTGTTCCATTGTTATAGGCTTGCAGGCTGATAATACCATAATACAGCTAGCTAATATACCTATGAATACTTTCTTTTTCATACTTTTCTTCTCCTCAAATAGTACAAGCACAAAATACCTAACACACCTGCCACCAGCATTCTATACCCTTCTAAAAATATCACATCAAGCATCAAAATCAACACCAAGCTAAATATCGCTCTAGCTTTAATCTTCATACGAAGCTTTCCCACATACCTCGGTCTAAATTCCGACTTAACAGGTGCTATAAACAATATAATTGCCAACATTAACACAAACGCTCCTACAAAAGCATATACGTTATAATCAATCACTTCGCCCAAAACAACAGCTATGGCACATACCAACGCTGCATAACCAAATATGCTAAAGATAATCAACAGCATTACCAGCTTCTCAATCTCGCCAATAACTGACTCTAAATAATATTTTATTTTTATGTAATCAAGGCTTTCATTTTCACCCAAAAGATACATAGATATCTTATCTGCAAGTACACCATTCATGCTTATACCAGCCTTCCGGCATCCAACTCATAAACCACATCACACAAAAGCTCTATATCCGCAGAATTGTGGCTGGCAATTATAATTGTTTTTCCTTCACCTTTTAACTTAAGCAACAGCTCTCTGAACTCATCCACACCATGCTTGTCCAATGCATTTGTTGGCTCATCAAGTATGAGAATATCCGGATTCTCCATTATAGCCTGTGCTATTCCAAGGCGCTGACGCATTCCAAGAGAATACTTTGACACCCTCTTCTTAGACTTTGGGTCAAGCCCCACCTGAACCATTACATCTTCAAGCTTAGCCTTGTCCATTTTATTATTCAATGAATATAATATTTGGAGATTCTTAATTCCGCTGAATTCATTGATAAAACCCGGTGTTTCTATTATCACACCCACACTCTTTGGAATTTCTATATCTCTTCCTATAACCTTTCCGTCAACCTTTATCTTACCGGAAGTGAGCTTTGTAAGCCCACAAATACTCTTTAAAAGTACAGTTTTACCCGAACCATTTCTGCCGATAATCCCAGTGATTTTGTTCTTTTCAAAATTTATAGTTACGTCATTTAATGCCACTGTTTCTTTATATTTTTTTACGGCATTACTCACTTCAATTATGTATTTATTATCCGACATAGACTTCACCCTTTCCATCGCTTATACATTCTTAACCGGTTGTATTATCCTTTTACCTACGAGTATATAACTTATTGCAACCAATACTGCAATGATAATCAGCATGTATATTACACACTTTTCAAATGTCAATCCAACTCCTGTAAAAAAACAGTTTAAATCTACCCAGGCAGTCGGTAGCATATATTCAATATATGGAATATCTTTAAATGCCCTCATAGTTAACTCCGTCAAATCATCCAGGTATATGTCAAAAACTACCATTGCTCCAACTATTACAGTCCCCATAATATTTTTAAATGCTCCATTTAGAACAAACATAGCCAGTGCAATAATAATTCCTACCAGCACCATCAATACGAATTCATAAACCATGCATACCATAGGCTTCAAATTCAATAAGCTTATATTATCAATGGTACCACTTGCAGAAACACCCCCTTGTATGCTTCTCATATATGTATTTATTATATCGCCCCAACCATCGCTTAGAGCCATATATGGAAAACATACCAATATCGATATCACTATCATCACCACCTGAAATATTGCTGACAACACGAATATGTATATAAGCTTTCCCGCAAGCCACTGATATCGGCTAACTCTCATCCTCATAAATACTTCTGCCCCGTTATAGTATGGTGCCTCTCCCATCACCATTACAACAAGAACAAGAGCATACATTCTTCCATGCCATGAGGTCAAAAAAATAGGATATACATACGACGTAATCCCTATTTGCAGCATTTCTGCCATGCTCCTCATATCAAGCACTTCATCAAAGAAAAAGAAAATACTCAAAAGAAGAATGACCAATAGTTTAGGATTTTTCAAAGTTTTAATCAAATCACACAAAGCCAGCTTCATTGCCACCATCAATAACACCTCTCAATCTTCTTCTCCATAGCTCTTATGACTATAAACATCACAACAATCAGATACACCAATGCATACACAACACTTATAATCTCGTCCCCTTCACCAAATATGAAAAACTTAAAAATATGTGCCGGATTAATCTTAGTTGATATCTTCAATATATTTGAACCAAAATACATAAAGAAGAAAAATAATACAATGGGTGTTGTATATATAATAAATTTATTGTTCGTAAATACCGAAAGAAGCATCGTTACCACTGCGTAAAACGCCCCTTGAAGCCCCAATAATATTATTCGCATTGAAACTACCATTAACGCATGATTAAATGTATCCTGCGAAACACTATAGAATTGTGCAAAACAACTAACACCAAGCGACACTATCAGCTCACCTAACACCACACATAGAAAAGAACTTACAGCACACGCCATTACTGTTGCAGTGCAATACCCCGACTTACTTGTCTTCACTAAAATGTATGACAAGTAATTAGATGAATAATCATCACAAAATGCGCTACTATATGTCAAAACAGGTACAACCAGCATTATGACTCCAAACATTGTTATTCCTATAAGCTCATACATATCTACAGTATTATTCATTATTGTATATTTTCCATCTATGATAAAACTACAATTTATAATCTCAGGAAGCCAATCCAGCAGTCTGCATATGGTATACATTGCTGTAGCAATCAAAAACATCCTTGACTTAACTGCTCTTTTACAAATTATATAAAACATTCTAAATACATTCATTATTCACTCACCTATTCATCAATATAAGTCACTTGGGGATACAAGCACACTACCATCAATGGCAGAGACAATAACTCCCTCGTCCAAATATTCGCTCCAATAATCCAACGGGCTTTTGTAACGTATCACCCAAACCGGTATTAAATACGCATTTCTATATCCGCTTTCATTCGGTTCATCAACCTTTATCTGATATTCTAACTTAATGGATCTTACTATCAGTTCTCTCTCTAACACAATACCCTCATAAACATCACAGAACACCTCCAAAGCCTTTTTCGGGCTGATTATGTCATATTCGGCCATACACTCTTCAATTGTATAATAATCTTCTATCTCGAAAGATATAACTTCACCATCCTCACTTATTATCAACTCTACATATTGAGGTGTATGAGTAGCAATCCATGGTTTCCCGGCATCATTTGTTCCAGTATTAATACAAATCTCATCCGCTGTTTCCCCTTCATTCAGCTCAAAATATCTTCGAGAATAGCCTTTGAAATATATATTTTCCTCAATCTCTGGATACAGTATTACAGAATAATACTCCATATTACGCTTTCCGCAGAATGATTCCTTTTCTTCTTTGCCATATTTCTCAATAATATAATCCATATATTCTTTATCCACATGTACACATACATAATCACCATTTATCCCATCCGGAATAATATCCGCGCATTTTTCCAAAAAATCATTAACCACACCATCAATAAGTTCTTTGTCATATTCAAAACCATATTCATAAAAATAACGTTCAACCGTTTGCACTATCGAATGACACACTGAATAATAATCTTCCATTATGTCTCCAACCCTCTTAAAATATACCCCCTTATTCCCATCATATCTTGTATTTCTCCACACATCTTCCCCTAATGTATGCTTCACAGTCCATGAAACAGTATTATCCTCTGTAAAATATCCATCTACTATATTAACAAAATATTCATTATACTCTTCTTCGGTTTTGTCAATATTCTTCCTAACTAACTCATAAGTGCCACACTGTTTTGGATAATCAATCTGTACATCAGCATCTACACTGAATTTTTCTCTCAACGTTCCCTCAATATGTCCTGATGAAAAATCCAAATCATCAATGCTGTCATACTCTTTTACATATTCTCCCTTTTCCTTTTGGATTCTCTCTTTTTCTTCTACTGTTGCTGGCATACAGCTTGTCATAAATATCGTATTTGCCAATATTAACATTAATATCTTTCTTTTCATACTACCGCCTCCGTTTGTGACATAAATGGTGCGTAAAATTACGCACCATTTACTAACTTCATCTACATTAAGGTGCTATTATTCCATCTATAACATTTGTTTTTTCTTCTGATGTTTTTAATATTCTTGCTTTCACATCAAAATTCTTGCCTACAAACGCTGTAAAATCTGAAGTTCCATACACGTAATCTGCCTCTTTAGAACCACATTCATAAAACGTTCTTACTTTCGAATAATATGCAGCATTATCAGTTCTAACCAACTGAACTGTCATTGCACATCTATCCGCTACAGGACCTTCCGTTAACTGTATCAATGCAGAATCTCTAAATGAACTTTTATATAAAGTATCCCATATAGTCACTTCTGTACCAATCTCCATTTCTATCAATTCATAGGCCGCAAAAGCTGTTGTCGAAAACATCATACATACTAATAATGTTACCATAAATTTCTTCATTTTGATAGTCATATATTTTTACCTCCTTAATACCATGTAATCGTTAAAACAATCACACTATTTACTATTTTCCCCCTCACCAATCATCTACACTCATTGTCTCCATCAATTCCTACGACTTGCTATTTCTCTTCTTCCTTCTCAAGCTTCTTCTTAATACACTCTGGTACTTCAACCTCACTCCAAAACCAAGAACATCCTCTGCTACCAGGCAAATCATCCGACATATTTTCCAATGTCTGATTAATCTTATCTTTAAGCTTCTTCTCCATCCTTTTCACCTCTCTTCCTATTCAGAATACATTCAATTCCTACTTCTACTACTTGTATCATCAATGCTGATAGCATTATGTTCGCCCATTCCTTTGGTACCGCTTCTATCACTCTAGATATTATCAACAGTACAACCATCCCCTTAAGTTTAAACTCCTGCCTTTTCTTTTGCGAATAATTTATACTCTTATTTGTAAGAACAGGTGCCTTCTTTATCAGCATAACTACTATAGTTATATAAATAAATTCCATCAGCATTAATGGTAAATAACTACATCTAGCAAAGATTAGAATTATAAGTACAATAGCAAATGAAAATATTATACATCCTTCTGTAGTTTTTCTATGACCGCCACCCAAATATCCTCTTATTGCACCAATAGTCATCATAATCACCATGTATTCTGTAGCATATCCCAAGATTGTAAACACAGTTAGTAATAAAACAAACTTCTCCACTTCATTGATTATTACTTGCAAGATATAAGTTATCCTTTGCTCTGATTCTTCTCCTTTTTCAGCCACTTCAAGATACAACTTTATCTTTTTGATAATGCAATTATTAACCTTGTCTATCACACCAAACATACAATACTTCCTTTTGCTCTTATATCTTCTATATACAACTTCGTTGCAGTTATTTCAATACCTACCTTACACCGACGACACGTTTGGACATTTAAACGACACGTTTGGACATTCATAGGTCGCATAGGTCTCCAATATAATAATTTATTGTCATATTTTTTATATTTTGTTATAATATCAAAAAAGGAGTGTATAATATGCAAAATGTATTAATTGTTGAAGATGATTTAGAACAACTTAAGATTCTTACAGATTTATTATCAACCAATTATCCTGCTTGGACTGTCAGTACTGCTAGCACTTATAATCAGGCAGCACAGCTTATAGATGAATCTGTCGAAAAACATAAGACTTTTTCATTATTTCTTTTTGATGTTCAACTTTCAGCTACTCCTACTGACAAAATGGGGTTCGAATTAGGAAAATATTTAAGAACCTATGAGGAATATTTTTCGACACCTGTCTTATTTCTAACAGCCGTACCCGATGAGA
>CAYWDL010000104.1:0-6884 GCA_964457015.1 uncultured Roseburia sp.
TGATTTTGGTCCAATGAAAAAAGCAGAAGAGGCTGCACAGAACCAGGTTATTGAAGAAGATAATATCGATGAAAAAGATGAAGATGGTATGAAGATATCAGAAAATGGTACAGTTTGGGATTTGATTATTCCAATTGGTGTGCTTATTGCCTGCTCAATTTTAGGAATGGCTTACGTTGGTGGATTTTTTAAGGGTGTGCCTTTTGGAACTGCTATTGGCGAGAATCCTACTGTAGGCTTAACTCTTGGTGCGTTTGCAGCAATAATAGTTGCTTTTATTATGTATATTCCAAGAAGACTCATGAAATTTACAGAGTTTATGGAGGGAATAACATTAGGTGTTAAGAATATGCTTTCGGCTATTATGATTCTTGTGTTTGCATGGTCCCTTAGCGGTGTTTGCCGTGAGATGATTGGAACAGGAGAATTTGTAAGTAAGACTGTTAGCTCGGCAAATATTTCATTGGCATTCTTACCGGCAGCAATATTTGCGGTGGCAGCATTCCTTTCGTTCTCGATGGGAACAGCTTGGGGTACATTTGGTATTCTCATTCCTATTGTTTCAATGATTTGCGAAGGTAGTGGTGGTGCAGAAATGCTTATACCGGCTCTTGGTGCTACACTTGCAGGCTCTGTATATGGTGATCATTGTTCACCAATATCGGATACAACTATTTTGTCATCAGCCGGTGCGAAATGTGTTCATATAAACCATGTATCTACACAGATACCATATGCCACACTTGTTGCAGGGGTATGTTTTGTAGGATACTTAATTGCAGGCTTTACAAAGAGCTCTGTTATAACACCAGTTGCAAGTGTTATAATGCTTGTTGTTATTCTTGCAGTTATTAATATGTTGCAGAAGAAAAAGGATAATTAGTTTATATGGGGCTGTTGCTGGTAGCGTGGCCCCATTATTATATGTATGGATTAAAGCTTTTTATACAAGAATCTTTAGGAAATCTTTAGATTTTTATGAAGTTTATATTTAGAAAGACACATTATAATATGCAATGTACAAACGAGGAAGCGTTCAGAATGGAGGAAACATGGAACAGGCAAACATACTCATAGTAGAAGATGATAAGGAAATCAGAGATGGCGTTGAGATTTATCTTAAAAGTCAGGGATACAATGTGTTCAAGGCTGCAGACGGCATTGAAGGTTTGGAGATTATCGGTAAAGAGGACATTCATTTGGCTATAGTTGACGTCATGATGCCAAGAATGGACGGCATACATATGGTTATGGAGCTTCGTAAAAATCATGAATTTCCGGTTATAATGCTGTCAGCTAAATCAGAGGAAGTAGACAAGATAATGGGTCTTAATATGGGTGCTGATGATTACGTGACAAAGCCATTTCAACCATTGGAGCTTCTGGCGAGAGTTAATTCTCATTTAAGAAGGCACAGAAAATATATGGAAATGGCGTTTGGGCAAGGGAGAGTAAATAGCGATAAAGTGTATGCTATAGGTGGCTTGGAACTTAACGATGATACAAAGGAGGTATCGGTTGATGGTGAACCGGTTAAGCTTACACCTATGGAATTCAAAATACTGGCGCTTCTTATGAAATCACCTGGGCGAGTATTTTCGGCAGAAGAAATATATGAAAATGTATGGAATGAACGAGCTGTAAATACAGATACCATAATGGTGCATGTACGAAATATTCGGGAAAAGATTGAATATAACCCGAAGGAACCAAAATATTTAAAGGTGGTGTGGGGCGTTGGATACAAAATTGAAAAAAACGCATAGTAAATTAAAAGTATTATTAATATTATTAACTGTACTGATACCTGCAGTGGTATTGGTAGGATTTTATCCGCGATTGGAAAGACTGGCTAATGAGATAATTGACAATAATGGTGAAGAATCAGCGTGTTATGTGGATTGTACCGTATTGGTTAATGATGCTATATCGGTTTTGATGTATGATTATATGTCTAGTCAATATGAGTCGGGACAAATATCAGTGGAAGAGTGGCTTGGTTATTTGAACGTTAATGAAGAGGAGTATTACGAAACTTATATGGAAGAGCTTGGTGTTTCATATATGTATAATGTCAATGATTTGACATATTGTAAAGGCGAGCTCTTTGAAATGAATGATGGACTGGTAGGTATTGCTGAGAAATTAATTGATAACAAAGATTACACCATGACCAATGATGAAATGATTATAAATGAAGTGGTGGCTTATTATGTTATCGAGTTTAATGAAAATGGCAAGCTTAAAAGAAATGAAATCGTAAATAGTAGTGAAGTTGAACTTGATGAATATTATGATTTTGCGTACGATATGTATAGTCAGACACCGGGGACATCAGCAGTTTTCTTTTTGACAGATAATAGTCGTTATATTTATTCATATACCTATGGACAGTGGTATAGCCAGGGACACGCATATTATGAGATAGCGGCACCTGTTTTAATAGTTGTAGCGGCACTATTGGTGTTAGTTGTAGCATTGCTTTTACCATTTATAAAACCTTTGAAAACAGGCAATGAGAAGCTTTTTAGAATTCCGGCAGAGTTTGTTATTCTTCTTGGTGGGCTTACTGTGGCGGCTATGTGCGGAATGTTTTTTGCAATGTCTTATACAAATATGGCATTTTGGCAGGAGCAGCTTAACGACAGTAACGATTATATTATAGGATATAGAATAACGCCTAATCTGGTTTACAATGTGCTGATTGGTGCTAATGTCATTGCGTGGATGTTGTGTTTCTTTGCAGAATACATTGTGGTGTCGTCTATCAGACAGTTTATAGCTCATCCTATAAAGTACATTAAGGAAAGATTCCTGATAGTAAGAATTGCAAGAAAGATATTTAAGTGGATTAAGACTAAAGTGATGAAGCTTTTTGCTAAATCAAAAGAGGTTTTGGAAACATTGAAGCCTAATAAACTACTGGTAGTTATTTTGGCAGTTAATCTTGTTGTTGGGATTGTATCCTGTCTATTTTGGGTTGGCGGTATTGTGTTGTTTATTATATATACAGTGGCGGCGTACTTGCTTGTATACAGGAAATATATGAAAGGCAAGGAACAGTTTGATACCATCAAGGATGCGGTGCACAAGATGTCTGAGGGTGATTTTGACATTCATATCGATGAGGATTTGGGTGTGTTCCAACCTATTACAGATGAGCTTGTAAAGGTAAAGGATGGTTTTGAGAAGGCTGTCATTGAGGAAGCAAAGAGTGAACGTATGAAGACTGAGCTTATTACAAATGTTTCTCATGATTTAAAAACACCTTTGACAGCCATAATCACTTATGTGGATTTGCTTAAGAAGGAGGATATAACTGAGGAAGAAAGAAAGCAGTATGTGGCAACTCTTGATATGAAGTCCCAGAGATTAAAGGTTCTCATAGAGGATTTGTTTGAAGTAAGTAAGGCTAACTCGGGAAATGTTCAGATGAATCTTATGGATGTGGATGTTGTAGGGCTTTTAAAGCAGGTAAGACTTGAGCTTGAGGATAAGATTAATGACAGTAACGTGGATTTCAGATGGAATCTTCCTGAGGAAAAGGTAATATTAAAGCTGGATGGACAGAAGACCTACAGAATATTTGCAAATCTATTAAATAATATTATCAAGTATTCTCTCAATGGTTCAAGAGCATTTGTTGAAGTAAGCGCTGACCACAGTAAGGTTATAATAACATTTAAGAACATTTCAGCTACAGAGATTAGCTGCGATGTAGAAAATCTTACAGACCGATTTGTAAGAGGTGATGCGTCAAGAAATTCTGAGGGCAGCGGTTTAGGACTTGCCATTGTGAAGAGCTTTGTTGAACTTCAGGGTGGAAGCTTTAAAATAGATGTTGATGGGGATTTGTTTAAGGCAGTTATTGAGTGGAGTAAATAAAATAGAATAAAAGTGATAGTAGATAGACGATTTTTAAAAAAAATGTATCAAAAATCGTCTATTTTCTTTGCTTAATATGGAAAAATATGGTACAATGTAAAGAGATATTTTGATTGTGAGGAAATATATATGGCAGAGGTAATAGAGCGTGTGGTCGAGCGGGATTATTTAACCGGTCTGGCCAATAGGCGTGCTTTGCACGATTATTATAATGATATAAGTAAGGAAGCAATAGTTCATACTATGTTTATTGATATTGATAATTTCAAGCGCGTAAATGACGTGTATGGTCATAGTATGGGTGATGAGCTTCTCATATGTATAAGCAGACTTATTGAAAATAGCGTGGATGGTTTTGTGTCCCGCATAGGCGGAGATGAATTTGTTGTTATTATTGATGGCAATATGACTGAAGATGATGTTATTCATACTGCCCAAAGACTTCTTGATGGCGTGAATAATCTTGAGTTTAGAAAGGATGTTTTGTCACATATTTCTTTGAGCATTGGTATTGTTATGAAACAGCACGTGATAGAGTCCTTGGATGATGTGCTGCAAAAATGTGATACTGCCATGTATCAGGCAAAGTACGATGGGAAAAACAGATATGTTCTATATCATGAATATGATGAGGTGGTTAGAAGAAATAAGAACATTGAGCTTGAGATGGAGTCGGCATTGGAGACCGGACAGTTTCAGGTGTATTTGCAGCCTAAGATAAATATGATTACTAGCAAATTGTACGGAGCAGAAGCCCTTGCAAGGTGGGTACATCCGGAGGATGGCGTCCGCTCGCCGGGTATATTTATTCCTTTATTTGAGAAGAATGGATTCATTTCAAAGCTTGATATGTATATGTTTGAATCTGTATGTAAATTGAAGGCCCAGTGGATTGAACGTGGAGAAGGATATGCAAATGTTGCTGTTTCTGTTAATATGTCACGTTTGCATTTGTTTGATGAAAGATTTCCTGACATATTATGTGAAATTGCTGACAGGTATGGCATTCCACATAATGAGTTGGAGATTGAGATTACAGAAAGTATATTTGTAAAGGATAGAAAAGAGCTTATTCGTAGTATTGAGAATGTAAAGGATAAAGGCTTTTTGGTGTCTATTGATGACTTTGGTTCGGGATTTTCAGCTCTTAATATATTAAAGGATTTGAAGGTTCATACCATTAAGATTGACAGGGAATTCTTTAATGATATTGGAACTACTGCACAGGGTAAGTCCATTGTCAAGAATGTAATTGCAATGTGTCTTGATTTGAAGGTTGATGTGGTTACAGAGGGTATTGAAAGAAAGGATCAGGTTGATTTTGTAACCAGATGTGGTTGCCAGATTGCTCAGGGCTTCTATTATTCAAAGCCTTTAGAGGTTAAGGATTTTGAAGAATTTGCCATAGAGTATATGGTGCCTGTATTGAATAGTTATACATTCCATCTTGATGGCGATTTGAAGTCGGAGGATGGAAGCTTTGAAGGTAATATTGAAGGTGAAGGCTTGGAATACAGGGAAGGCTTGTATCCTGATACTAAGTCGCTATATTTTCCGGGAGGTCCTATCGGTGAGAACATTGTTAATATTCCACCAGATACTATTGTTAATGATAGTTTCACAATTGCATTGTGGATGAAGCCGGAGGAATTGCATCCATGGGAAAGTGCCTTATACATTAGGTATGAGATAGGGTTTTCAGCCATATTACCGTCTGCATGGGACGGTCATTCTTCATTCCGTATAAGGGATTCCAAGGGAGCAATCGGCTGGTATGATGCAGGAGCAGGTATATTCCCTGAAAATGAATGGACTCATGTTGTAGCTGTGTATAATGCAAAAAACGAGACGGCCATGATATTCATTAATGGAGAAATGATAACATTGGTGGAAGAGGTACCGACGAACCGATATGTAAAGAAGATTGTATTGGGTGGGGATGTATTTCAGCCATCGTTCAAAGGGTGTATGAGTGAGCTTATAATATATAATGAAGCAAAGGATTTTGAATTTGTAAAGGATATGTACGAGGCTTATGTGCAGAAGGAAGGCTTTACAAAGGAGCATAATAGATATTAATTTTTCGTAAAATAGACAGGTTGTAGTTGGTATAAATATTTTTCTGTTTACATATGCTAAAGGGAGTTTTATTGGACTCTAAGTAAGATATAATACCTCTATGAAGACAAGAAAATAACAGTTTTTATGGAGGTATTATGAGTTTATTAGAAATTATAATAGTATTAAGTATTACAGCAGGAGTTATGATTATCAATTATTTGATATTTGCATGCTCAAAGATTAGCCCTTGTTATATTGAATTTGATAACAGACGTAAAAAAGAGATGAAGCTTATGGGAGAATATAATGATGGGTTTAGAAAGATATTTATGATGTATGTAGTAACTGTAGCGGTTATTACCCTGTTTACTTTGTTATCTTTTAGCAAATTTGTTGCATTTGTGCTTATGGCGGTACAACTTATGTACACAGTGGGAGCAACCTTGGTGATGAGCTGGATGTATGTT
Organism: uncultured Roseburia sp.; assembly: GCA_964457015.1. Taxonomy (GTDB): domain Bacteria; phylum Bacillota; class Clostridia; order Lachnospirales; family Lachnospiraceae; genus SVEL01. The sequence continues at coordinate 6,414 of CAYWDL010000104.1, forward strand.
AGAAGCAAGCTATACTGGGAGAGAGAGTTTGAAAAAGAAGAAAAAATAAAAGCGTCGCAGGTTTGCGACGCTTGTGCAACTTAAACAATATCCTTAAATTTCTTTTCACAGATAGTTTCTATTACATAACTCAAATCATCTAAATTGTAAATACCTTTTTCAATAAAGTATCTGATGATAAGGTCTTCCTTTCTTGAATTAGCTAATGTGTAAGAAGCGGTATAAATAAGCCTTCTTGCTTCTTCGATATTAAGCTTTAACGCAAGACAAACAATAATGGCTTCAGCCTTTGAAGGCACGTAATTTGCATTTTTCTTTAAAGAATCCACATATTTGCCAGAGATATTAGCCTTTTCAAGATAATTTATGGCATCACCTTTATCATCCTTTAAATACTCTAAAACAATCTTGGCATATGTGTCAGGATTGCCATGTTTTTCATACCATTCATCGCGGGCATCTCGAACTTCA
>CAYWDL010000105.1:0-6611 GCA_964457015.1 uncultured Roseburia sp.
CGTACGATTCAATGTTATCAATAATTTTTATATCAATTTCACCATATTCGATTGAAAATTTAATTGCATTGTCAATTAAATTTATCCATACCTGTTTTAATAATTCTTCATTAGCACAGATATCATATTCATCAAATTCCAAGCTGAAATCAATATTCTTTTTATTCCATTTGTTTTCTAACAGTAAGACACTTGCACGTATCTGTTCAGATAAATTAAATGAAGTTATATCTGTAAGAATAGTCTGATTCTCAACCTTTGTCATATTTAAAACATTGGTTGCCATTGCTGAAAGCCTCAAAGCTTCCTGCTCTATAATGTCATAATATTCCTGCTTTTGTTCTTCTGTAAGATTTCCGCGCTTTAAAAGCTTGGCGAATCCGGCAATAGAAACTATGGGTGTCTTAAATTCGTGTGAAAAATTATTGATAAAATCACTTCTTAGCATTTGAGTATTGTCAAGCTCTTCTGCCATTCTGTTAAAACTATCAGTAATCTCTATAACTGTCGGATGTTTACTCAAAGGCTTTCCAAAAGACAATCTGGATTTAAAGTCTCCTGATGCCAGTCTGTTCATCTGATCAATTATTCTGTTAATATACTTTAATGTCCTCTGGCTGGTAAAACCGGTGATACATAAACCTATAATTATATTGATTATAACCATAAAGTCTAAAACGAGTCTGTAATTTGTCAGACCTGAATCAGTGGTTTTAATCAAATCATAATCCACAAGCAAAATTACTCCAAACAGAGAAATAAGGCTCGTAATCAATATAATTAAAAATATATACATAGAAACAGCTATGGTTAATGAAATTCTATGCTTTCTCTCTTCTTGCTTGTTCATACCTTCTTTACCGCCTTATATCCAAGTCCTCTGACAGATTCTATACTGAATTCTTCAAAGCCTTCAAATTTCTTGCGTAATCTTCCAATGTGGACGGTTACGGTTTCCCATCCTGTTTCAGATGTTGCTCCCCATATTTCATCCATTAGCTGTATCCTGGTAAAGATTTTGCCTGGATAGGATAATAGCTTATATAATAATAAAAATTCCTTTTGAGGAAGCTCAATTACTGTATTGTTTTTGGTGACGGTAAGTGAATCATAATCCACCACAACATCACCAATGATTATTCTGCGTTCATTGGCTATCTTAGCTCTGCGAAGTAAGGCCTTAACACGAAGCAGCATTTCCTCTTCGTCAATTGGTTTAGTCATATAATCATCCGTACCCACAAGGAAACCTTTACGTTTATCTTCTGGCATCTGTTTAGCAGAAACCATTAATATTGGAAGATTATTGTCTGTTTCACGCAAAACCTTTGTAAATTCATATCCGTTCATTTTAGGCATCATTATATCGAGAATAACCAAATCAATATGCTGGCTATCCATTATTCTAAGACCATCTTCGCCATTTTCTGCTGTAAATACAGTATAATTCTCATTTTCCAGGACAGCTTCGAAAAGACGTCTTGTGTTTTTATCATCATCCACGACAAGTATATTAAACATTTTACACCTCTTAAAATATCGATATATTAATAATAATACATTATCTTAGTCAATGTAAAGAATAACTTACGAATATAAACCTAAAATAAACTAAAACGGACTCTTTATAATAGGCTGTATCTGCTTGCCATCTAATGCGGCCTCCACTGTTGGAATAAGCATCTCGGTGTGTGCAATCAGAGAATTAGGCTTTTTTTCATAATCATCCTGTCCAAAAGGAATGAAGTAAACATTTTTTGAATTAAGTAATAATCCAATATTCTTCATATTCATACCTAATGCGTCATTTGTAGAAATTGATAAAATCAATGGTTTTTCATTGCGAAGGTGAGCTTTTGCTGCCATCAGTACAGGACCATCAGTTATGCCATTTGCAAGCTTTGCAAGAGTATTGCCGGTGCAAGGAAATATAACCAGGGCATCAAGATAGGCTTTGGGACCAATAGGTTCAGCCTCGGGAATGGTTAATATTGGTGCTCTTCCAGTCATTTCGGTTGCTTTTTTAATAAAATCAGCTGATTTGCCAAATCTGGAATCGATTGTTTGGGCAGCGTTTGAGAAGATTGTATATACTTCTGCGCCCTCTTTTATAAGCTTTTCCAATTCTTCAAAAATTCTTTTATATGTGCAAAATGAGCCTGTAAAGGCTATACCTATTTTTTTGTTAGCTAAAGACATATTAAACTCCTTGAATAAAATATATATTTATATTTATTCAAAAGAGAAAAATATGTGATATTACGCCTTCAATTCTCTTAAAAGCATATTACATAAGAAAACAGCTGTTGAACGAGGAGCATATTTTCCTGGAAGGCTTAAGGCGTGAATTGCTTTTAAGCCATTTTTTTCACAATATTCAAAATCAACACCGCCCGGCTTTGAAGCTATGTCAATGATTAATGTGTCGGCTGTTATTTTACACAAGATTTCTCTTCCAAGCACCATTGCAGGTACCGTGTTTATTATAATGTTATATTTTCCAATTCTTCCGCTGATATCTGACAGAACAAAGCCATCAAAACCATATAATTTTGCGGCGAACACATCGCTTTCCTTTCGTGCTGTGACGCAGACCGATTTAGATAAATTTTGCAGCTTTCTGATAAGTGTCTTGGCACAGCGACCATAACCAATAACCAAGACGTTACTTTCGTTAAGATTTATGTCGGTTTCGGAAATGGCTATTGCAAGAACACCTTCAGCCGTGGAAATGGTATTATACAGAACAAAATCTTCATTATTCATATAATCGCAATGTTTTATGTTGTTTTCTTTAAAATATGTAATAAGCTGCTCGGGAAAGCAACCACCGAATACAAAATTTCTGCAGTTTATAAGCTGACAAAAGGCATTAACCTCTTTTTCGTTGTTGATAAATAAAGACACCGGTGGAATGATTACATCTGATTTTTTAAACAATTCCTCCGGTGTGTTAACTACATTACAATTATTCAGTTTTTTTGCATCAATATTATATGTATATACTGTAAAACGTCTGGCTAAGCTGTTTGCCATATATACACTTCTTAAATCACCATTATAAAAGCCAAAAGATAAATTATTCATAAAAATACACCTTTTTAATCACTCTTAATTAATATATGATTTAAAATCAAAAAGTTGCATTATTTTTGGTCTCCTTGCTTTAGTACAAAGCTTTGAGTAACCTTCTTTCTAGTAATTTCCATAAGGCCAAGCTTAGTAACATCCACAAAATTTGCAGGAGTAAAATCTTCCTTTAACTTAGCTTTTGTGAAACTGATAAGCTCAGACATACTATCCGGACTGGTCATATTGATAAAATCAACTATAATAATTCCTGAAATATTACGGAATCTTAACTGTCTTGCTATCTCTTCTGCTGCCTCCTTGTTAATCTTTAATATGGCAGCTTCCTTATTGGAGCCTTTATCATATTTTCCTGTATTCACATCGATTGAAGTTAAGGCTTCAGTAGCTTCGATAATCAGGTAACCACCGGATTTTAACCATACCTTCTTTGAGGCGATGCCTTGTATAAATGAATTAAGACTGTAAAGCTTGTATAATTCATATTCATCCTCGTACAACTTGATTTCGGGCTTAAGATTATATGATGAAAACATGCATCCAAGGCTGTTATATATCTCCTTAACATCTGTGATTATTGAATATTCTTCGTTCTGTATTCTGTCTCGTAAAGTGTTTATAACGGCACTTTCCTTGTTGTATAAGCATGTTTTTCCTTGTCTTGCAATTCCGAATTTGACAATCTCATTATATTTATCCATTAAAAGATTGATTTCTGCTTTGATTTTATCTAATGAGGCATTATGGCTATTAGTTCTCAATATAAGACCAAAATCATTAAAATCAAGGTCATTAAAAATACACTTAACGGACTCTTCAAATGCTTCATCCTTTATTTTTTTTGAAATACTAAGGCGTGTATCACCGTGGGTTAAACAAGCATATCTTCCGGCAAGTGAAAACTTGGTTGTTAATACGCAATCCTTAGTCTTGATGGCATCCTTTGCAACCTGAACGATAACTTTGTCGCCCTGACACAGCTTGTCAGTATTTTTGTTGTTGGCAAATATGGCATATTTACTCTCCTCTAACGGAAGATAGCCCTTAATTCCATCAGCAATCTCGATAAAGGCTGCGTTAATGTTTTTTGCAATATCCTTTACATAACCCAGATAAATATTACCCACAAGACTTTCCTCGTCGTCATAATAGCAACTAAAATCAGTGATGACATCATCTTTATAGAATGCCATCACTGTTGCTGGTGCTATTATTTCATTGTCCATATGTGTTATAACAATTTTATTCAATGTCTTCACCAAAATCCTCTAAAGGAATTAATTTATTATCCTTTAATCCATAAACTTCAGTTCTTTCAATAAGAAGCATATATTCATCAAACTCTCTTCCTAAGAAGCTAAAAAATGCATCTATTACTGACTCAGGCTTTAAATTTTCAACGCTTCCTGTTGATAACTGTAAAAATAACTGCTGTCCACGACATTCATACTTGTAGATAAATGGCTTAATATCAAGGGTACGAGTGGTTTTCTTGCTTACTCTTTCGTATATGATTTCTGCATTGGACATAAATTCATCGAATTTATTCTTCAACTCTTCATCAGGCAAGTATTCTTCTCTAAAGTTAAGAATATAATCTGCCGCCGCTACCTGACTCATGGCATTTGGAACGGAAGTCTCTAGTAATTTATAGCTTAATATCTGAATTTCATCAACACTGTGTTCGTTGTATGCTTTTATGGCATCCTTTGAACTCATTGTGGTATTAACTTCAATATCAACATATTCACCTGTACTTGTAAGACCGATACCTAAAGGCTGGGCAAAGGACATAATCTGATGAGGATTAAAGCCCTGTGAGTACTTCATATCAATGCCGGCTCTTCTGTTGAGCTTCTGAAAATATCTCATTACATCAAGGTGTCCAATGAATTTAAGAGAACCTGTCTTTGTAAACTTAATTCTTATCTTCAAAGCAAACACCTCCTTTAAATACAGTGGCACCACAACCGTTACATTTTACACGGCAATTAGCAGTTGTTTCTTCTCTCTTTGCCTTTTCCCACTCGTTTGCAAGGAATTTTTTTGTAACACCTACATCAATGAAATCCCAAGGAAGGATTTCGTCGGTGCTACGTTCTCTTGTATTATAGAAATCAAGTGAGAGACCTGATTCTTCAATTGCTTCCATCCATTTATCATTATCAAATGTCTCACCCCAGGCGTCATAAATACAGCCTTTATTATAAGCTCTCACAATAATGTCGGCAACTCTTCTGTCACCGCGGGCAAGTAATCCTTCAAGAACGGAAACGTCCGCTTCATGCCAGTTATATTTTATGCTCTTTTTGTTGAGCATTTCCTTCATTTTGTTGTTTACAATCTTTGCTCTGTCCAAAAACTCTTCCTTAGTGCACATTTTAGCCCACTGGAATGGAGTGAAAGGCTTTGGAATAAAGAAGGATGAACTGGCAGTAATGGCGCACTTACCATTTCGCTCCTGCTTTGGAATTTTGTAATATTCTCTTGCTACAAGGTCAGAAAGTATGGCAATACCTTCCATATCCTCCACAGTTTCTGTTGGAAGACCAAGCATAAAGTAAAGCTTAACCTTGTTCCAACCACCCTGAAATGCCATGGCGCAGCCTTCCAAGATATTTTCTTCTGTTAATCCCTTGTTTATAACGTTTCGAAGTCTCTGTGAGCCTGCTTCAGGTGCAAATGTAAGACTGCTCTTTTTTATATCCTGCACCTTTCCCATTACATCAAGTGAAAATGCATCAATTCTAAGTGATGGTAATGAAATATTCACACCCTTTCCTTTGAATTCATCAATTAAAAATTCCAGTAATTCATTTAATTGTGAATAATCACTTGAGCTTAAAGAGCTTAAGGAAATCTCTTCGTGACCTGTATTCTTAAGCATTTTTTTTGCCAAATCCTTTAAGAACTCCACATTTCTTTCTCTTACCGGACGATATATCATACCAGCCTGACAGAAACGACAGCCTCTTATACAACCTCTTTGAATCTCAAGGACAACTCTGTCCTGAGTAGCTCTAATATATGGAACCAAAGGCTTTTCAGGATACACTGTATCGCTTACGTCCATTACAATTTCTTTTCTGATAGTTGGTTTTGCATGTGAATTATTTGGCTTAAATTCACTGATTGTACCATCTTCATTATAAGAAACATCGTAAAACATAGGCACATAAAGGCCTGGTATTTCAGCAGCCATTTCAAGAAATTGTATTCTTGTACCGTCATTTTCTTTGTTTTTGCGATAGGCTTCGATTAAATCCTTATATACTGTTTCACCTTCGCCAATATAGAATATGTCAAAAAAGTCTGCAATTGGCTCTGGGTTATAGGTACAAGGACCACCGCCGATAACGATAGGGTCAGCCTCTGTTCTATCCTTAGCAAATAAAGGTATCTTGCTTAAATCCAACACCTGTAAAATGTTGGTATAGCACATTTCATACTGGATTGTAATACCTAAGAAATCAAAATCCTTAATTGGACTCTGTGTTTCAAGAGAAAAGAGCGGAATATCT
>CAYWDL010000105.1:6621-6873 GCA_964457015.1 uncultured Roseburia sp.
ACCCTCCATTCGATTAAACATATCATATAAAATCTGTATGCCAAGATGTGACATACCTATTTCATATACATCAGGAAAACACATGGCAAAGCGGACATCAACCTCTGCCAAGTCCTTTCTTGCCATATTTACTTCATTTCCAATATATCTTGCAGGCTTTTCTACCTTCAATAAAATATCATCAGATAAAGCTAATTTACTCATCTTTACACCGTATCCTTATTTGTTATAAATAATAACTGCGAAATCATC
>CAYWDL010000106.1:0-4234 GCA_964457015.1 uncultured Roseburia sp.
CAAGAGCATGAAAGGGAGGATAATATGAACCAAGGTACACCTAATCTTCAAATAAAATTAATAAACACAATTAGATTGTCCAATATAAAGCGAATAATATTACCTGCTGTGCTTGTGGTATTTATATGCTTTTTGCTAATGCAAATACCATTTTCAGATATATTTGTTCCGCAAAGCATAGATAATCTCAGCTCCTTGTCTGTAGATAATCCTAATCCGGTTGAGTACTTCAGCATCGACAGCAGCAAATGGTTATACAGCGGCTACAACAACTACAGGGACAAGGCAATATCCGAATATATATTTTACAAGCTTGAGGATGGTACATGTTACTTTTTACTTGTCTCACCCAAAAAAGTAAATTCTGATGACTTTACTATTAACACAGGTACATTGACAGTGACAACAGAAGAACGAACCGATTCGTTCAATTCGTTCCTAAATCAGTTTGCATTGGATATAAATTGGAATTTTGATTCGCTAAATGAAGCCAGCGCCCCAATTATTCTTACAACAACTTCATACAATATGACATTTTATAAGATACTGTTTGTTGTGTTGATTGTGACTTTATTTTATTTTTTAATACTGCTACTATATTTCGGTTTGCTGATTACCTTTCCTAAGCTTGCTCCAATCCTCGGAACAAAGCATAGGCATTCCGATGATAGAATAAAATCGCGTTCAGAATTTGCAATGTTGATACAGGCTGAGTTAGACAATTATATATATAACTGGGGCAATCTATATATAACCAGGAATTATATTATCAATTTGGAATACGATGAAATACGCATTATTCCGTTAAATAAATTGTGTTTCATCTTCGAACATGGCAATTTGCATCGGTTTTTGTGGTTCTATATGAGGGTTACACACACTATGTACTTTTTGTGTAGCAACTCTTTGAAATGCCATTTTACCTGCGATAATTCATGTAACATTGACGAAATCATGAGTATTTTAAAAGAAATAATACCTGACCTAATGGTTGGATATTCAACCGAAAACCAGCTTAAGTATATGGAAATCGTAAAAGAAAAGAGGCTTTAATGCCTCTTTTCTTTCGTCTGTAGCTTCTATATACTAATCATCCTCATACTCGTCATCTTCATACTCGTCGTCTTCATACTCGTCATCTTCATACTCATCATCTTCGTACTCGTCGTCCTCATATTCATCTTCTTCGTATTCATCTTCATCATATTCATCTTCATCATTACGTTTCTTTATGACGATAATAACTACTGTTACGATAACGATAACAACCACCGCAACAATAATCACTATAAGTAAAAGAGAGCTGCCATTTTCATTACCATTACCCGATACTGTGGTGGTTTCTTCTTCCGCATCATTGGATATAATCTCTCTTTTTACAACATTACTGTCATCAGAGATTCCTATATTGTTCATTGCCACAACCTTATAATCTGTATTATCACTGTCAATAGCAGTATTCACTGAATATACAAGACCTTCTGTCTGCTTTACGAACTTCCACTCTCCATCAACCAAATGATATACAAAATACACCTCTGCATTTTCCACGCTACCCCACTGTATTGTAAACAACTTCTCTTTATTCATCTTTACAGTAACCTGTGGTGCCTGTGGTTTTGTATTAGATAATGTCTTTGTAGCAATATTGTCTACCAGCCATTCATCACCTGTTTCATACAATCCATCTGCAATCAATCTTGCCATATGCATGGCTCCATATATCTGGAAATTTTCTGTATCCTCTATTCCTGCCGAAAAATTAGTGTCATATTCACCCTCCTCACAGAAAAGAAATACATCCTTCAATTGTTCTTCTGTAAGCGTAGCATAGAACTCCCTTGATTTCTTATCCATATCAATAAGAAGTGTGCCTTCCTCTGCTGCCACATCTCTTACTGCCTGCGCATAATCTGCATAGCTGGAAACAAATTCGCCATTTTCATCAACCTTCCAATCGGCGATAGGTGTTACCAATATTGTAATCATCTGCTTCTCAGTTGCATCTGCAATATACTGTCTCAAATATGTTTTATATGTTTCAACATCAACATATGCTTCCTCTGCATACTCCTTGTCCTTCTCTGACATGGAATCATCTGGTGCTTTTGCATCGGACTGTCCAAACTGTACGATAAGATAATCGCCTGGCTGTCCACCACCTGACGTAGCCAGAAGGTTTGTTAACTGATTTGTATTACTAAATCTTAATGATGAGCCATCATAATATGTCTTAATTGAAAATCCTGTGTTTGCACCATTCTGTATCTGCAATGCTTTCGTATCATTAATATAATAATTCAGCATCTCTGACCATCCGGCCTTAGGATCATTTGCTCCCTGCTCTCTAATGTCCGTACCTACAGCATCCCAATTACATACAGTGGAGTCACCTGCAATAAATAATCTTCTATAAGTCCTCTCTACTGTAGTAGTTGTTTCGCCTTCTGTTGCTTCACCTTCCGCTGCCACTGTTTCATCAGCATATACCTCCATCCTTCCACTCACAAACACAGATGAAAGTACAACAAACATCAACATATAAGCAGTCATTTTTTTTAATAAACTCTTCATGTCGTAACATCTCCTAACCATTGTATTATGTAATTATTCACGAATTAACATTGAGTATATTATACCAAAAAAATGGTCTATAATCAAGGATAAAAAGCAGAGTCCTAAGACCCTGCTTTTATATTAATTACCCATTCTATTTGCCAATATTCTCTGTTGCTTCTCACCAATATATTTACCTAAGGTTGCACTTGGCAAATCCAACTGACAGCCTAAAAGCTGTCTTCCATTTATATCATCAGTTCGTACTATTTTACCTCGCAAATCCAATATTGTGTTCAATTCTTCATCCTTATGAACCACTCTTATTGGCGTTCCTATATCAAACTTTGCTTTTTCGTCCAAAAGCACAGCAAAACCACTATAGCTTACATCTCTAAGTATCATCTGTAAAGCCTCTTTGTTTCTACCGATACGTCCCTTTGCCGCTCCACCAATTGACAATCTGAAGTTACCTCTTCTGTTAACCTCCTTGCCGTCAAACTTGCTTGTTAAGCGTATCAAAACCTTGCTTTTAGAAACCAGCATTTTAATCTCGCAGTCAGCCCACATTATAGGCTTCTGATCATCTCTTTCAACCATCAGACTAACCTTAATATCACCAACGCCCAGGTTTATCACCTTTCCATCAACACGTAATGCTGCAACAAGCAAATCTTTTCCTTTTGAACCAACACATGTGGAATTTAAATTTAAAGTTTTTTCTCCTAACTGAACAATCAGTGTTACAACTGTACCTTCTTCAACCTCGTTTATCTTCATCCGTACACCAACTCAACCTATCTCTACATTAATTCCTCATTGTAACATGCTCTTTCTCCACCAATGAATTTTGCCCTGCTTCTAGCGCATACCAAATGAGCCTCGCCAATTGACTTTGAGCTCAGTCTTACAGGTACTGCAACCTCTTCAAGATGCATACCGATAAGCGTATCACCAATATCCATTCCTGCCCTCGCCTTAATGTGTTCTACAGCTACCGGCTCTTTGAAATTCTTATATGCGGTTGTTGCAAAAGAACCTCCTGCCTTTGGCTGTGGTACAACATTTACAACAGGAATGTTATATTTTACCGCTGCTTCCCTTTCAACTATTATAGCACGATTCAAGTGTTCACAACACTGTGCAGCCAAATATATTTCATATTTTTCTGCAATCTCGTAAATCCCCTCAAATACAGCCTTTGCGGCTTCAACACTGGACTCTGTCCCTATTGTATTACCTGTAACCTCACTTGAAGAACATCCTACAACAAGAATTTCGCCTTTTTTTAACTTAGCTTTTAATACAAGCTCTTCCGTTGCCTTTTCGGCAACTTCTTTGATTAATTTCAACGACTGTTCCATAAGCTTCTCTTTTCTACCATATATTATTTACGTTCTGCGTATGTAACTCTTCTATATATTATATCACTTTTTTCTTTAATATCAAATAAAAAAGATAAAACATACACAGTATTTTTTCGATAAGCAACCAATAAAAATTAACGACCTTGCCCAGCATCAATTCTTCATTTCCAGTATTCGCTTTCTAATATCCTGCATACGCAAATCAAGCTCTGTGCTTTTGTTGGCACAATCTACAAGTTCTTCTGCCAGAGCCTTCATCTCATCCTCAGGCAAATCCTTTTTATACCTAAGCTTATGCTCCAGGCTTGCCC
>CAYWDL010000106.1:4244-6795 GCA_964457015.1 uncultured Roseburia sp.
CCAAAAATCCATCGCAATGGTTCTAAGCTGTACCTCCACCTTCATATTTCTCTTTTCATTTTGTAAAAATATCGGTCCCTCCACAATCAAATGAAGACTTCTATATCCACTTGGCTTAGGATTCTGAATATAATCCTTTCTCTCTATCAAGGTTATATCGTCCTGCTGCAAAAGACACTCCGCAAGCATATAGATATCATCCTGAAAAGAGCACACAACTCTCACACCTGCTATGTCCCTTATATTCTCCTCTACAGCACTAAGCGTCACAGGAATATTTTTTCTTCTTATCTTCTTCATAATACTGTCTATGGACTTAACTCTTGTCTTAATGCTCTCTATTGGATTTCTGTCATACTGAAGCGAAAACTGCTCATTAAGCACCCTCATCTTTGTTTCAATCTCCATATTGGCACATCTGTAATATGCAAACATTCTATCAACAGGCAACATATTGTCCTGTATCATATCAATAAACTCGTCAGAAAGCAGCGTATTTCTAATAAGCTGCTCCTGTGTCCTAACAACAATCTCTTCTAATCCCACTTTATTCTCTCCTATCTATTAAATTTTCCACCTTAACGTTACTTGATATTATACAAGAGAATGTATCAATTTTCAATTATTAATCGTGAAAACTTTAAGAACTTTTTAAGGCTATATTTTGAATTCAAAAAAGCGTATGCCTATTAACATACGCTCTGTACCCTCATTTATGAATTTGCCTTCACAACCGCTTCTATTCTGTCGTGAACCATCGTTGACAATTCCACTGTATTCATATCCTTGTATTCCTCATACGGAATTGGTTCAAGATAATACAACTGAACTGTAAGCTTTTTGCTTCCTTTTTCATCAAGTACCTTGTGACAATCAATACACGCAACCGGCACTATGGTAGCCTTTGACTTGGTGGCACACTTAAAGCTTCCGCTGTGGAATTCATTCATATTATTTCCATCCTTGCTTCTTGTACCTTCCGGAAAAATCAAATAATTTCTTCCTTCTTTAACTTCCTTGGTTACATTCAAAATAACCTGCAACGACTGCTTGATATCTTCTCTATCCATCGGCTGAGACTTTGTGCACGCCACAACCTGCTTTAATAGTGGAATATTACATAATTCCTTCTTTAAAACTGCTGCCAACGGTTTATCACAAGAATCAACTACCGCGATAACATCAAATAACCCCTGATGATTGCTATAAATTATAAATCCATCCTCCTGTGGAATATTTTCCTTTCCATACACCTTCAGGTCAACATTACCTGAAGTAATAACCTTACCAAACATATACTGAATATGCTTATATTTTTCTTCGAAAGAATAATCATCTGTATGCTTTGCGTAATGGCATAACTTGTAGTACGCACTCGGAAATATAAATATGTTTTTTAATATTACTAATGCCAGTCTGTTCATATTGTCCTCCTAGTAAGCGGGTGCTAATTTACAACCACTACTATAACACACTTTTTTAAAAAAGACACCTGTTATTTTCGTTCAGCCTTATGCTGCATTTTTTCCTTGTACATATACTTGTCAGCAACCTCGAAGTAATCATTAATATCGCTTCCATAGTCATCCGATGATAATACCATACCAATACTCAATTGCACATTAATAGCTGCCGCCGCTTCATTAATGGCGTTCTTAACAGCCTGTGCACTTTCCGCTGTTGCATTTGGAAAGAATATAATAAACTCATCACCGCCATATCTGCAGGCATATCCATCTCTTGGACAATTATCTCTTACAATGGCCGCAACCTTCTTAAGAACCTCATCACCGTACTCGTGACCGTAGGTATCGTTAATCTGCTTGAATTTATCAACATCAATAAATCCAATTGCACACACAACCTCATCCTCGTAATAGTGCTTAAATTCCGGTGCAATCATTTCGGCATATGCAACACGATTGTAAATGCCTGTGAGCTGATCCTTATTGTAAATATCCTTAAGCTTTTTATTTGCAATTGACAGCTTAATATGGTCATATAATGTCTCCATATCCTTCACAAGAATATTATGCAAATCATAGAAATACGGATTATCGTATAGGAATCTTGGATTTTTCACTATTGAATACCCAACTGTATGCTGCTTAAAATGTATAGGGGTATACAAATAATCATTTCTCGCACCAGTCTTTTCAATGTATTCATCTAACTTTGCCACACTTGTAAATTCCAGCTTTTCACCCTTGTCACAAGCATAAACCACATTCATATTCTCGATATTATATCCTTTTGTTCCAAAATGACTTCTCGGTTCAGCATTTGTCAAAACATTATCCACCACTATGAACAAGCCTTCACAGTCATATTCACTTATGAAATCATACATACACTGGTATAACTCACTAAATTCAGTACACTTTGACATATTACTTTCATGGTCGCTGGTTCTCTCATCCTCTCTAGCCTGCTGAATACCATAAATAATTTGTCCCTTTATGTGCTCTCTGTAATCTACCAAACCATTATTCTTACATCCACAGCTCTCACCAAATATACATTTCGTATCTGTATAATTGTATTTTCTCGG
>CAYWDL010000107.1:0-6768 GCA_964457015.1 uncultured Roseburia sp.
ATGTTAGAGACTTTGCTACAATGTTTGGTGTAAAGAGAATTAAGTATTTCCTTGCATTTGATACAACAGATCAGTTTGTAATGCTTATAAGTATGGCAGTAAGTATTTATCTGGCTGCACAGTTCAAGATGACAAGTGGTGAATATACATCGTTCCTTGCTTATCTTTTATCAATGTGTGGATACTTTGTAGATATTATTTTCCTGGCATCTGATGTTCAGGATCAGAAGGTTAGTACAAGAAGACTTTTTGGACTTCTTGATAAGGAGGATGAAGTTCTTAAGACCTATGGTAAGGATAAAGTTGGAGAAAAACCACATATCAGCATTAGAAACTTAACTGTATATGAGGACGAAAGTAAGGAGAAAAAGCTTCTTGATAATGTAAGCCTTGAAATACCATATGGTAAAAAGGTCGGTATTATGGGTAAGACCGGCTGCGGTAAGTCGGTGCTATTAAAGGTAATGCAGGCATTTATGGAATATGATGAGGGTGAGCTTTTGATTGATGGCAAGATATCCAAGGAATACGACCGAGGAGAAATAGCAAGAGCCTATGGATATGCAATGCAGGATGTGTTCTTATTCTCCAATTCTATAGAAGCAAATATTGCTTATTACAATCCGGACGCACTTGATGAAGAAATCAGAAAATGTGGTAAGGTGGCAGAGGTTGATGAGTTTGCAAATTCATTTCCGGAAGGGTATAAGACACTTATCGGTGAAAAGGGCTTTGGACTTTCGGGAGGACAGAAACAGCGTGTTGCTATAGCTAGAGCATTGTTGAAAAATGCGCCGGTGACAGTGCTTGATGACTGTACAAGTGCACTTGATATGGACACGGAGAGCAAGATATTTGCTAATCTTTCAAAGCATTTTGAAGAAAAGACATTAGTTATGGCTACACATAGAGCTATGGCATTAAAGGAATTTGACGAGATTATCTTTATGGAAAATGGCCAGATAATCGAGCGAGGAACCTTTGATGAAATGATGGCTTTAAATGGCCGTTATGCAGATATTTATAGGAGACAGATGGATAAGGAGGTGTATGCAAGTGAGTAGAAATCTATATTTTGAGGATGAGGTAAGCGAAGAGAAGTTTAATGTCTTTATGCTTAAAAGACTTATTAATTATGCGGGAGAATACAAGGGCACATACATAAAGGTTATAGTGATGCTTATAGCTACCAGCTTTTTGTCGCTGATACCTGCAACCATCAATATGTATATAATTAACAATATATTGCCACAGGACGGCAAGGTTATGGATAATGTGTTGACGCAGTCTGTGATTATGCTGATACTTTGGATTAGCTTAAGCTTAGGTGCGGTGCTGTCGAATTTTATAACCTCGAAGCTGTCAATCAAGCTTGGAAATGATATAGTTTGTAACCTAAGAAAGGACCTGTTTGATAAGCTGATGGAGCTTTCATTTGATTACTATGACAACAGGCCTACAGGTAAGATATTGGTAAGAGTTACAAATTATACTGATGAAATTTCTAATTTCTTTATTAATGATATGACTCGAGTGGTTGAAAATGTATTTATTATGATAGTTACATTGATTTACATTATGTTCATTGAAATTAGAATGGCACTTGTAACATTTTTAGTAAGTATACCGGTGTTTTTCCTTATGTGGATTTTAGCAAAAAAGCTACATGAAAAGGTAAGAAATGACAGAAACAAGAATAGTAACAGAACTGCATTTGTTGCAGAAGATATCAATGGTCTTGAGGTAATAAAGGCATTTAACAGGGAAAAATTAAATGATGAAATATTTGAAGAGTTATCGGATAAGTTTCTTAAGGCTCATGCGCAGACAACGGTATATAGAGAGATTTTTTATCCCTTATCCCATGGTGTTATAAGAACTCTTTGTACAGTGATTTTATATATGACAGCGCTGTTTATTACTACTCATAATGTAGGTGCAGGTCTGAGCCTCGGTGCGTTGGTAACAGTTACAACATATATGCAGAGATTTTCAAATGCAGTATTTGTAGTGTGTCAGAGATTGCAGTCCATTACAAATGTTACATCAAACGTTGAGAGAATATTTGAGGTCCTTGATACACCTGCAAAGATTACAGACTGCGAAAATCCGGTGGAACTAGCAGATGTTAAAGGCAAGATTGAGTTTGAAAATGTGACATTTTCATATGTTGATGATGTAACAGTTCTTGAAAATATTAATCTTACAATTGAACCGGGACAGATGATTGCAGTGGTAGGACCTACAGGTGCAGGTAAAACAACAATCGTAAGCTTGATTTCAAGATTTTATGATGTGCAGGAAGGTGCCGTTAAGATTGACGGACTTGATGTAAAAGAGGCAAGTCTTGAATCTCTCAGAAAAAACATTGGTGTTATGATGCAGGATACATTCTTGTTTAGAGGAACTATAATGGATAATATTAGATTTTCTAAGCCGGATGCAACAGATGAAGAATGTATGGAGGCAGCAAAAAAGGTATGCGCACATGATTTTATTATGAACAGAAAAGAGGGCTATCAGACAGTTATTTCCAGTCAGGGAACAGAGCTTAGTGCTGGTGAAAAGCAATTGGTATCATTTGCAAGGTTGATTCTTGCTGACCCAAAGATTATAATATTAGATGAGGCTACAAGTAACATAGACTCTGAGACAGAAAAACTTGTTCAGGAAATGTTTAATACAGTTTTAAAGGATAGAACAAGTTTTGTTATCGCTCATAGGTTGTCAACAATCAGAAATGCTGATAGAATACTATATGTAGATAAAAAGAGTATTTTAGAGGATGGTAACCACGAGGAGTTAGTTTCAAAGAAGGGATACTATTACAGATT
The DNA here is from genome assembly GCA_964457015.1 of uncultured Roseburia sp. Lineage (GTDB taxonomy): Bacteria > Bacillota > Clostridia > Lachnospirales > Lachnospiraceae > SVEL01. The sequence continues at coordinate 2,835 of CAYWDL010000107.1, forward strand.
AGTTAATCATTAGGAGGTCATAAAAACTATGAAAAAATTGGGTTTTGGGTTAATGCGTTTACCGCTTACAAATGCAGATGATATTAAGTCTATTGATATCGAAAGATTAAAGACAATGGCAGATGAATTCTTGAAGGAAGGCTTCACATATTTTGATACAGCTGCCTGCTATCACGAGGGTGCCAGTGAGCCGGCATTTAAGGAAGCAATTGCAAAAAGATATCCAAGAGATGCATATAGCATTACATCAAAGCTTAGCTTGTTTATGATGAAAGAGGCGTCAGAAATACCTGGATTTTTTGATAAGCAGCTTGAAAATCTTGGTGTGGATTATATGGATGTGTATCTCATTCACGCTCTTAACAAGGGTGCATACGAACAGGCTAAGGATTGGGGGGCATTTGAGTTTGTAAATCAGAAAAAGGCTGAAGGAAAGGTTAAACATGTTGGCTTCTCATTCCACGACAGTGCAGAAGTATTGGAACAGATTTTGTCTGAGCAGCCAGAGGTTGAGTACGTTCAGCTTCAAATCAATTATCTTGATTGGGAAAGTGAAAAGGTTCAGTCGAGAAAGTGCTACGAGGTTGCAAGAAAGTATGGTAAGAAGATTCTTATTATGGAGCCGGTAAAGGGAGGAACGCTGGCAAATGTTTCACATGATGCGGCTGAAATCTTCAAGGACTATAATAAGGAGGCTTCAATTGCTTCATGGGCTGTAAGATTTGCAGCTGGACTTGAAGGCGTTGTAATGGTGCTCTCAGGAATGAGCAATGAAGAACAGATGAAGGATAATCTTTCGTATATGAAGGAATTCGTTCCAATAAATGATGAAGAGCAGAAGGTTATTGATGAAGCGTTGATGTATATTAGAGCAAGCATCAGTATTCCTTGTACAGGCTGTCGTTATTGTGTTGAGGACTGTCCTATGAATATTCCAATTCCAGATTATTTTATGATTTATAACGAAGCAAAAAGGGCAATTAGGCGCAGAGAGGATGAAGAACTTGCAAGACAGAAGGTTGATTATGCAGAACTTGCAGCAAGTCATGGAAAGGCATCTGATTGTATCGAATGTGGTATGTGTGAGGAGCATTGCCCACAGTTTTTACCTATAAGAAAGTACCTCAAGTATGTGGCTGAGGTGTTGTAGTAAGGAATTGCATAAGTGAAGTAAGAGTGACTGATACGGTATGTCAGCCACTCTTTTTGATATTCAAACAAAAACTGATAGTGGGTTGATAAAAATCTCTTGACAGAATTAAAAAAATCCTTTAACATAGTATTGAAAACTACATTGATAATATGGTTATAATTAAACAATATAAAAAGGAAGAGGTTTTATAAAATGAGCGATTACATTATTAGTGCATGTTCAACAGCAGATTTATCAAAGGAACAGTTTGAGAAGTATGATGTTAAGTTTGTTTGCTTTCATTTCAATATTGATAGCGAAACATATCCGGATGATTTAGGTCAGTCTATGTCATTTAAGACATTCTATGACAGAATGAGAGATGGCGCTGATACAAGTACATCACAGGTTAATCCTGAGCAGTATATTGAGTTCTTCACACCGTTTTTGGAGGAAGGAAAGGATATTCTTCATTTGACACTTTCATCAGGTATTTCCGGTACATACAATTCGGCTATGATTGCAAAGGATGAGCTTGAAGAAAAGTATCCGGACAGAAAGATTTATGTTATTGACTCATTGGCAGCATCTGTTGGCTATGGTATGATTATGCATGAGCTTTCAGATAAGAGAGCAGCAGGGACTTCTATTGATGAACTGGCAGCTTGGATTGAGGAGAATAAGTTGAAGATTCACCATTGGGTAATGGTTTCGGATTTGAAATGGCTTGTAAAAGGTGGTAGAGTTTCAAAGGTGTCAGGTGTTCTTGGCTCTATGTTGAATATTTGTCCAATTATAAATGTTAATAAAGAAGGAAAGCTTGCGCCACAGGAAAAGATTAGAACTAAGAAGAAAGCTATTTCCAGAATAGTTGAGATGATGGAAGCAAATGCAGATAATGGACTTGATTATGCAGGAAAGTGTTATATCGCACATTCAGATTGTCCTGAAGATGCTGAGTATATGAAGAACATGATTGAAGAAAGATTCAAAAACCTTAAGGGTAAGGTTATTGTTAATAGTATCGGAACTGTTATTGGCAGCCATACCGGTCCTGGTACAATGGTTCCTGTATTTTGGGGAAAAGAAAGAACAGAGTAATTGCATTAAATTTATAAAAAAGGGCGTGTGCATACACGCTCTTTTGTGTTATAATGGGCATAAATAAGCTTTTGACAGGAATGAAATATAATGAGTAAAAAGAAGAAAATAGTATTGCTGATATTTACTATAGTTGCAATTGCTGTAATTACCGTGTATTTGTACTGCAAACCATATTTAAGAGCTACGCAGACTGTAAAGGAATTGATTGATAATGATTATAGTTATAGCATTGAATGTTACATAGAGGGAATAACATTAGGCGAAGGTGAATATGGAGAATATACTGTATATGTGGAAGGTGAAAAGTATGATGAACAGTTACGAAGCTATGTATACAGCAAAGATAATGCATATCTTGAAATATTTGCAAATACAGATGGCGACATTGTTTTTAATTTGAGACCCTTTTTTCAGTTCATATCTAATCAGGTAGAAGATAGATTGGATATAAATGTGGGAGAGCTGGTGATGGATATTGAGGATACGTATATATCTATGAAGGATATCGAGGAGATCCTTGATGTTGACATCGTCAGTCCGGACGATTTTAGTGATGAAGGTACTGATGAAGAGAAAACTCATAAGGAAGAAGATAATGAAAAATCAACAAAGTATAAGTTGAAAAAAATAGTCGAGCCTGATGATATAAATGTGGACTATGAAGCTGAAAATTCTTATTTTTTTCAGTTGACATTATTAGATTCAGGTACTAAAGTAGTAATTGGTGTACCCAAGACAATGACTGATGAATTCTATATAAATATGGAAAAAGGTGATATCAGGCTTGAGATGTACGCCGAATATGATGTGGATGATGTTAAAGAGATAGATTTTCCAGGGTCCACATTTACTGAGGAACAGATACAAAACTTTAAGGCCGTATACAGATTGTGGTTAGCAGGCAAGGAAGTTTTAGATAAGCTAAGAATGGAGGAATAAAGCGAGCAATGTTCGCTTCAAAATGGAAAAATTATGAGTCAGAAAATTAGAACAAGATACGCACCAAGTCCAACAGGTAGAATGCATGTGGGAAATTTAAGAACTGCATTGTATGAATTCTTAATCGCAAAGCATGAGGGCGGCGATTTTATTATGAGAATTGAGGATACAGACCAGGAAAGATTAGTAGAAGGTGCTGTTGATATTATTTACAGAACTATGGCAAATACTGGCCTTGTTCATGATGAAGGTCCTGATAAAGATAAGGGCTTTGGTCCTTATGTACAGAGTGAAAGACAGGCTACAGGTATGTACCTTAAGTATGCTAAGGAATTAGTTGAAAAGGGAGAGGCTTACTATTGCTTCTGTGATAAGGAAAGACTCGAAAGCCTTAAGACAGAGGTTGCAGGTAAGGAGATATCCGTATACGATAAGCATTGTTTGGGACTTAGTAAGGAAGAGGTTGAAGAAAAGCTTGCTAGCGGTGTTCCATATGTTATCAGACAGAATAATCCTACAGAGGGAAAGACAACATTTAAGGACGAATTATATGGAGAAATTACAGTTGAAAATAGTGAGCTTGATGATATGATTCTTATTAAATCAGACGGATTCCCTACATATAACTTTGCAAATGTTGTGGATGATCATTTAATGGAGATTACACATGTTGTAAGAGGTAATGAGTATATTTCATCTTCTCCAAAGTATCAGAGATTGTATGATGCCTTTGGTTGGGAGTCACCGGTATACATTCAT
>CAYWDL010000108.1:0-6744 GCA_964457015.1 uncultured Roseburia sp.
ATGTAATGTATCGTAAGTATCAACCAAAAGTATACAAGCCTTTGGATAAAGGTTAGCATAGGTCTTAAATGCAGTATACTCATCAGGAAAACTCATAATCCAACTGTGAGCGTGAGTTCCCTTCACCGGAAGATCCCACATCTGTCCCGTAAGTACACATGAAGTGCCAACACAGCCACCAATAACAGCCGCTCTTGCTCCATAGATACCTGCATCCGGTCCCTGTGCACGTCTCAAACCAAACTCCATAATGCCATCACCCTTGGCTGCATAAGCAACTCTTGATGCCTTTGTAGCAATAAGACTCTGGTGATTAACAATATTCAAAATGGCAGTTTCAACAAGCTGGGCTTCCATAACCGGTGCCACAACCTTAAGCATCGGCTCCTTAGGAAATACAACCGTTCCTTCCGGAATAGCATAAATATCTCCTGAAAAATGGAACGAGCTTAAGTAAGTGAGAAAATCCTCATCAAACATACCAAGCTGTCTCAAATAATCGATATCCTCATAGGTAAACTTTAAATTCTTAATATAATCGATTACCTGCTCAAGACCACAGGCAATAGCATATCCGCCATCGCTTGGATTCTTTCTGTAAAACATATCAAAAACTACTGTGTCATTGAGCCCTGTCTTAAAATATCCCTGCATCATTGTAAGCTCATACAAATCTGTCAGTAATGTTAAACTTCTTCCTGCCATTTTCATCCCGTCCTATTCAAAAATTTTTAATTTATTATTATATTGATTTGTCTTGTAAATAAAATACATTATACTATAAATCATTGCCACATAATCTGCCGCCAACAATATATCCGCAAAGAAAAGGTCAAAGGCACATATAAAGACAACAATTATAATCACAAAATACGTAAAAAAGAAAAGCTCTATGGCAAAGGTTAAGTCCTTTCCAACCTCCATATTATAATATGAATCAACCTTACTCTTGACGTTCTCTAAAAATTTTGTCATCACACCTAACAGTGCTACTCCCTCTAAAACATATGTTATAACTACGATTTTTATCAGTGCGCCTCCATCTGAAACATATAGAGGAACAAGCCATTCGGCAATGCTTGCAACCATTCCCACTGCAATCGCAGCCATCATAAACCTTACTCCGGCAAGCTTATCACTTAACTGCTTCACCCCCAGGAGCATCAACAGATATCCTAATGGATCAAAAAATATATCCACTGCAAACTGATTCCCATTTAATATTTCATTGACCTTGTAAACAACAAAGCTTGTCAACTCACCATCTTCACTGACGCTAAACGCTGTAGAAATCCCCGTCTTTATATTAATACATATTCCTACTATGGCAAAGCCCACAAGAAACATATATACTGATTTCTTTGATTTCATTATAATCCTCTTTCCTTAATGACATAGTCCTCATTTTTGTGAATATGATAAATTAATAACCCTGTTACAAGGGCACAGAATATCATATAAAAGCCTCGCAACATATCACTTACCGCCGAAACCCACGACACAAATGCCACTACCAGCATCAATATGGCCATTCCAATATAACTCATTCCGATATAAACTCTGTCAGTCTTAAACGCTATATCATTTAAAATAGTGCAGACAGCATATACAAACATATATCCTACAGATATAGAAGCAAAAAGCTCTGCAATGCCTATAAGTAACCCGATATAGCATAGTCTGTATCCATTAAGAACAAACGGTAACACTTTAATCACCACCGCCAACACCAGTCCCACATACGACAACAATCTCGACAATGAGAATACCTTCGATACGTCCTTCAGCTTCAAGGTCCCAATAATTACAAGCACATAGCCCAATATATTAGAAAAGATATCAAGCCTAAAGCCAGTGTAGTACACATCCAAGCCTTCTTCTTCATCGCTAATCTCGTTGGTTCCATAAAAATAATTTAAGGTATACGCCTGAAACTCACTGGCAACCTTATAATCAGTCTTATAATCCGGATATATCTTCAAGCCTGTATTAAATGACAACTTAATCGCCAATATAACTATCCCCGCAAAAATCAAATACAATCCAATCTTTCTCGACGACATATAAATCCCTTTCTTCCTTTTTACATTATAGCATTAGTAACTTTTAGCTTACCACGAATGAGTAATTTTTTCAACAAATGACACCAAATTCTCACATATTTTTTTACATATGACTTAGATTTTTTGTTGTAAAAATTCAAGAATTCCCTTATAATATCTGTTGTGCAGAAATTTTTTATACTACTTTTAGAGAAAATGGGGTATTTATTATGATTAGATTTATATCGATTATCGTATTTATCGGCTTATATTTTTTAGCGAGCATTATATTTTTCCCTATACTGCTTCTTATCGGATTGTTCAGCAAGCATACCCGTGACATGATTAGTTTTCATATGGTCAAATGGGTTTTCAAGGTTGTTCTGTTTATGGCAGGTACCAAGGCCACCATTATCGGTCTTGATAATATTCCACATGACCAGGCTGTTCTGTATGTTGGGAACCACCGAAGTATATTTGACATCATCTTAGGCTACAGATACATTCCATATCTTACGGGCTTTATCTCTAAAAAAGAGATCAGGAATATACCTTTCCTTTCACAGTGGATGTGGTTTATGAATTGTCTTTTTCTGGACAGAGATGATATTAAAGCCGGCTTACAGATGATACTTGACGCAATAGAGTTAATTAAATCAGGCATTTCCGTGTTCATCTTCCCAGAGGGAACAAGATGTAAGGTCGAGGGCGAAATGCTGGAATTCAAGGAAGGCAGCTTTAAGATTGCAACAAAGTCGGGATGTCCTATAGTTCCCGTTGCATTCAGCAATACAAGTACTATCTTCGAAGACCATTTCCCAAGAGTTACAAAAGGAGAGGTTACAATTGAATTTTGCAAGCCAATTTATCCTAAGGAATTAAACCGTGATGAACAGAAGACTTTAGGAAAGTACACACAAAATATCATTAACGAAACATTAGAAAAAAACAATTGTCAATTAAAGGCATAAATGATAAAATATAACTTTGAATAGTTACATACTAAAATTATATCAGGAAGGAAATATAAATATGGATACATTAGGTACAGTATTATTAGTTATTGTTATTATATTAGCAATAGCCTTCGTTGCTCTTTTAATCTTCGGCAGAAGACTTCAGAAGAAGCAGGAGGAACAGCAGGGTGCAATCGACGCAGCAGCGCAGACAATGAATTTTTTCATTATTGATAAAAAATATATGAAGCTGACCGAAGCCGGATTACCTAAGATGGTCGTTGAGCAGACACCAAAGTATCTTAGAAAAACTAAGATGCCGGTTATCAAGGTTAAGGTTGGACCAAGAGTTATGACTCTTATCTGTGAGCCAAAGGTATATGATTCAATTTGCCCTAGCCAGGAGGTTAAGGCCACTGTAAGCGGTATCTACGTTACAAGCGCTAAGAGAATCCGTGGACCTATCGTAGAAACAGACCCTAAGAAGCGCAAAGAAGCTGAAAAGCTTGCCAAGAAGGAAGCCAAGGCGAAAGCAAAAGAGGCTAAAAAAGCTGAAAAGGCGAAGGGTGCAAATAAGTAAATCAAAAAAACAGACAAGGACGCGTTCACACGCGTCCTTCGCCATTTCTAATCACTATATTTATCTCATTATCGGATGCATATTCACCATTCATCGTCAGCTTATACTTGATATTTATGATAGTCCTTTTTTCATCACCAAGCTCCGACTGTATATTCACGTTCTTAGTGATAATTCCTATCAATATCTGCCCAAATGGCGTGTTGTAGTAAGACAGGCTTTCTCCCTCGCTACCGAATACCATATTGACATTGTACTCGCCTCTTTTTACAAGCTCAACTTTATCATCGCTGACCTTTAAGAGATTTTTGATAGGTTGCTTGCTTTCCTCATTATATTCCTGGTACATAATATAACAGGTGCCATTCTTATAACTATAGGTTCCCGGGGTGATAACCTCCATTGTATCACTCATATCTCCAACAGTCTGAGTTCCTTTTACTTCCACTATTACGTTATTGTTTAATTCAAAATCTCTCATACGTACTCCTGTTTCACTTTATGAATATATATCGGTAGCACCCGGTAAATCCATTGTTATCGGTTACTTTAATTTTCCTTTTTGCATTCAAAAAATATCATATTTTACCTTTTTTGTAAATAGCAAATCCCCAAATGTATAAATCCAAAAATCCTGTCCATACTCTACACATAAACACTAACGCGTTACATATTATAAAATCAACATATTACATATATTAGGAGGTCATATGTACATAAATATTACAAAAAAACATATACTTACACTTTCAATAATTATAGGAATTATAGGAACTTACCTGATTTCAGGCAATTCAGAAAATGACACAGACATACAAAAAGACATTGCAACTAAGGTCATTCGTTTTCATGTTCTTGCCAATAGCGACAGCGAGGAGGACCAGAATTTAAAGCTCAAGGTTAAGGACGCTGTTGTGAACTATCTGGAGCCTTATATGTCAGAATCAGAAAGCTTGGACGAAAGCAGGAAAATCCTTGAGAATCACACTGATGACATCATGGACGTTGCAAATGAGGTAATTGTCTCAGAAGGATATACCTACTCTGTCAATGCATACTTTTGCGAAGACTTCTTTCCGACCAAATCCTATGGTGATGTGACGTTGCCGGCAGGCGACTATACGGCTTTTCGCATAGAAATAGGTGCCCACGAAGGGAAGAATTGGTGGTGCATTTTATATCCACCTCTATGCTTTGTGGATGCAACCTATGGGGTCTTGCCGGATGAATCTAAGGACTTACTCAAAAATGTTTTAGATGAAGACGAATTCGATGCTGTCACCGGCAATATAAGCAGTGACAACACCCAATTTCGATTCAAATTTCTTCCCTTTTTAAATGAACTGTTAGACTAGTATCCTACTTCTGTTCATCCGCATACTGCCAGAACACCTCTTCAAAGGTTACGATTCCGCTACCGATAAGCTTCACATCTGTGTCTATTAGCGGAATTGTAATCGTTCCATCCTCCGTCGAATACATTTTATCAAATCTGTACACTTCGGAATTCTCAAACATTTCCTGATTCTTAGTTATGGCTTCAATATTTTTTCCGTATTGAATTTCCTTATCTATTTCACCTTTTAAATCTATTGCACACACCACAATATTCTCAGCAAATTCTATATTGTTGCTCATTTCAGCCACGATTTCCTTTAAGACTTCGGTATCCTCAAGAATCTCCCTATCCAATATAAGCACCTTCATATGGGAATAATCAATGCGTGCTCCACTTTTAAAACACAGCTTTTCTTCTGCCCCACCTAGACTGTCAGCATTTATAATCTCAAATTCGCTTCCAACATTTCCCGTAGCGCCGGAGCTTTCACTATCTGAACTGCTACCACTGCTGGCGATTTCATAATTGAAGCTTAAGCCTTCATTCTCCTTTGTGACAATAATGGACATAATGAATTTTCTTTCCTCCAAGTCCACACCCCCCACATTAGCCGCAATGAACTTTTCCTTATGCTTTCCTTCAAACACAAAAAAAGCAAGAACCACCAGCACTACAGCCACAGAGGTTACTTTCAGGGTGGTTTTAAGCTTCTTATTCTGCATAAATAAATTTTTCACCAGCTCATTTATATGGTAAATAAGCGCCCATGCACTACAAAACATACTCACTATCAGAAACACGCTCATTATTCCGTCCTGACGATTAAGGAAATCCCCCGGAATTCCGCTTATCTGCATTAATCTCAAAACCGGCCTTTCCATTTTGCTGACAGTTTCTGCACCATACACACCTACTGCTGCCGTATATATTCCAATATTTACCACGGCAGACAGGCTTATGCTGGCATAAACCTTCCCCCTGACCTTCTCGGTATTATCGTAGCAATCCTTTGCCAAAAAGAGACTTTCAGCAGGAACAAAGAACCATACCAGGAAGAAAAAATCCATTGCAGCAGATTTTAAATCCACATTAAATGTAGGTAGCACGCTGGCCGGCTCAATCTTTGGAACAAGCATTACGCAAATAATTACAATCGGTATAAGCACAAAGTAAAACAGTAGCTCCGATGCCCTGCCTCTTGCTTCAATTCCACCATTTATACAATATAAAATACTTGCCAGCGTTACGGCGATAATGAAAAATGATGAAACATCCGGAATCAATATGAGTCTTGCCACATCCGCAATACCATTTAACACAATTGCCGCCATACACAGATATTTTGCAATTAAAATCATCATTACAATTGCCCTTACAATTCTGTATATTTTCTTGCTTTCATACTTATCCATAGACCTGGCCAGCTTAAAACAGACCATAGCATATACCAATGCAAACAAATATATCCACACCATCATCAATATGCCATCTGTACCGTATTTACTTATGGTGTTAAGTGCCAAAAATGCCGTTGTACCGGACGTTTCAACGAATATCATCCTGCCAAGCTGTCTGCCGGAAACCTTATTGTTTTTTGAGAACATTTTATTCATCCCTCTCTTCAGGTCTTACGTAAATTTTCTTTTTCTTTAGTTTATAAAGGGGAAATCTTACAATAGAATCCTTTTTGTCATAATTATTGTTGACGTCATCCGATGCCACAGGCAATAGATATGGAAAATTAAAGCTTTCCATTCTCGCCAAATGGCTTACAATCAAAATCCACGAAAGGATGATTCCAAACACTCCAAATACGCTTGTTATTAT
>CAYWDL010000109.1:0-6743 GCA_964457015.1 uncultured Roseburia sp.
TATTTAGATGATTTTTTTACAATCTTATGCGGAAGTTGGTTCAATGCAGCTGGCGTCTTCTTATATGACTGAATATAGGCCTTTTGTTCCCGCTTGGCAATCTATTCATTTTCACTTTGGCAGTATGGGCATAATAATAAATTATCATCCATTTCTGCTCCACAATTTCTACAAACCAGTCCCTGCTCCTTATGAATAAAATACAATGAAATAATATCATATTATCAACTTTATTTCTATAGTCAATTACCTATTACATAAAAGGTGGCTACACATTTTTGTATAGCCACCTTTTTCGAAAACACCATAGGCATTTTCATCTTTTTTATAACTTACTCCTCGTTATTCTCTGCAACCTTAGCTGCTCTTGCTACAACTTCCTTCTCCTGAATATCACTTGGTGTCTGCTCATATCTTGCAAATTCGTAAGCATAATCACCACGTCCACCAGTCATTGAGCGAAGTACTGTACAATAGCCTGATAATTCCATCATAGGAATATCAGCTTCTATAACCGTCTTTCCACTAACATCAGGATTCATTCCAAGAACTCTTCCTCGACGCTTATTAAGGTCACCCATTACATCGCCGGCAAATGCTTCCGGAACTGTAACCTTAAGACTCATAATTGGCTCTAAAAGTACGGGACCAGCCTCCATAAAGCCCTTTTTAAATGCCTGTATTGTCGCCATCTTAAATGCCATTTCCGAAGAGTCAACTGAATGAGCTGAACCATCATAAAGTATAGCCTTAACGCCCACAACAGGATATGCTGCAAGAGGGCCCTTAAGTACTGATTCCTGAAGTCCCTTCTCTACTGCCGGGAAGAAATTCTTTGGAACTGCACCACCAACAACCTCTTCTTCAAAAACATATGGCGCCTCATCGTAAGATGGCTCAAAACGCATCTTTACATGTCCATACTGTCCATGTCCACCAGACTGCTTCTTGTACTTATATTCAACGTCTGATTTCTTTTTAATGGTTTCTCTAAATCCAACCTTAGGCTTACTAAGCTCGATTTGACATTTATATTCATTTAACAATCTGCTCTGAATAATCTCAAGCTGCATCTCGCCTATACCATACATAAGAGTCTGTCTGTTTTCCACATCATTTACAATCTTCAATGTCTGGTCCTCATGAGTCATCTTCTGCAACGCCTGTGCTACCTTGTCGATATCATTCTTATTCGGCACTTTGTAACGCATAGCCGTATATGGCTTAGAAATCTCAAATTTACCATAAACAATAGTATTTGCCTTGGTTGAAAGTGTATTACCTGTTCTCGCTGCTGTAAGCTTAGCGATGGCACCTATATCACCTGCATGTAATTCAGGCACCTCTATCGGCTTGCTGCCTCTAAGAACATAAAGCTTGCTCACCTTCTCTTCAACGTCCTTCTCATCATTATAAATCACATCATCTGACTTAAATACACCTGAGCAAACCTTTATCAGAGAATACTTACCAATAAAAGGATCCACAATTGTCTTAAACACATACGCTGACTTAGCCTTTGAGAAATCATAATTTGCAACAAATACCTCATTTGTCTTTTTATTGAAGCCTGCCATTTCCTTATTTTCAGGACTTGGAAGGTACTTTATAATATCGTCAATCAATGCATATGTACCCTGACACAATGTATTGGAGCCCATTGTAATTGGCACAAGATTACTTCCAATAACATTAGTTCTAAGAGCTGCACGAATCTCATTTTCTGAAAATGTCTCTCCACCAAAATATCTTTCCATGAACTCTTCACTAGTTTCAGCAACAGCTTCCATTAAAATATCCTTGTACAATGAGAGATTTTCCTGACTGTAATCAGGTATTTCACATTCCTCAACCTGGCTGTCCTTCCAACGCACAGCCGTTTCGCTAACTACGTTCACGTATCCGACAAACTTTTCATTCTCTCTTATAGGGAAATGGAATGGAGCAATTCTTTTTCCATACATATCTGTCAATATCTCTACAACATTTTTAAATGATGCATTATCGGCATCCATACCGGTAACATAAACCATTCTTGGCAGTTTATATTTCTCGCACAATTCCCAAGCCTTCTCTGTTCCGGCTTCAACGCCTGACTTACCTGATACTACAATAATGGCAGCATCAGCGGCACTGATTGCCTGCTCTACTTCACCGGTAAAATCCATATATCCCGGTGTATCAAGCACATTAATCTTCATACCCTCCCATTCAACAGGGACAATTGATGTGTAGATAGAAAACTTTCTCTTTTGCTCTTCCTTGCCAAAGTCACTAATAGTATTACCATCATCGACCTTTCCCATTCTAGTTGTAATTCCTGCAAGATAAGCCATTGATTCAACCAAGCTGGTCTTTCCCGAACCACCATGCCCTAAGAGCACCACGTTTCTAATCTTGTCTGTTGTGTATACATTCATATACGTTACCTCCTATTACATTATTAGTTTTGCTTTATTAAATTGACCACTGACAATCTATTGAATTAATTATACCATATAACATCCTATTACCGTTAGTGTTTTTTTATGAAATTTTCTTTCCAATAATTCCGTTCTTCTTCAATATAACAACTATAGCAGCCGCACCGGTACCAAAGATTAATATAAGAATTCCCACAAACATCCAAACACTCATTCCACCTGAGTTTGCAGATGAATTTGCACTTGTTGTATTTGATTCATTTGCGTCCCCTTCTGACGACGAATTGCCTGTAGTTGCCTTATCTACAGTTTCATCATCCTTGTCAGTCCTGTTATTCTTGTCATCCTTACTTGTCTCTTTTTCGCTACTACTTTCATCTTCATTTCCAGAAGTTTCCTGAGATACACCACCGCCAATAGTTCCATCTGTGCCCAATTCAGAGCCATCCACTCTTACTCCCGGAGTCTGCTCAACAACCACATCCTTTGATACAGTCTTGGTAAATGTTGTATAGTTTGAAATGGCGTTTGTATAATTACCTGTAATTGTTCCACTTGTATTAACAACATAGCTTCCATTTGCATCCATACCTCTAAACTGAACAACATTAAGTGAACCATCTGACACAAGGGCACTGTCTGGTATCTTCACTGTTGCACTACCGTTTGATACTTCTGCTGTATAGAAACTCTTTCCATTTACCTGGAATGATACCTTTTTTATCTTTGAATTACTTACATTCGCCGTAACAGATGTATATCCATCCGTGCCTGTTGTATCAATAGTACCTGCTGTAATATTATTACTTGTCACATAATATCCTAATGAATCAATCAATGTATCAATGCTTGCAAACTGTTTATCAAGCCATGTAAGACGCCTGTTCAGGAATGTCTGTATGTAATTAACCTGTTCTGTATAATTCTGACCTGCCGTAGCCGAAAATGCAGTTCCCCATCTTGCGTCATTTGCCAAACCGGCTTTCATATTAGCCAGTGACATCTGCTGTACGCTTGTATTTACAAGTGGTGCAATATATTTATCACGAACTTCATGATAACGTTCGTAAAGCTTTACTATAAAATATGGATCCCTGATTAAAAGTCTGTTCCACTGGACAGTCTGATAATACTGCTCATTTGCGAACCATTCGTTTGTTGTCTGCCATGTCTCCGGAGCATTAGTATCCTGCCCCATACTATTTCCCCATGCCCAGTCAAAATCCCACACAGGACCAAAAATCATCTTTCCTTCAATGTCCTTGTACATAAAGAAGCTGTTTTTCATACTGTCCCAGTTAAGCGAAACCTCGCACACAAGCATATTGTTAATGGCAGAATCAATATCGAGAAAATCTGTATAATGCCATCCATTATATTCATTTGCAGTAAAGCTGACTTCATTATAGGTCACGCCTACACGCTTGTTGCCATCATACCAGCCCTGGTCGGCCACTTCATAATGCTTATCACCATTCTTAAATACAAAATCTGTGGAGTGCAATGAATACTCCATTGCCTGAACATATTTGTCAAGATAACTCACCAATGAATCAAACTTAACCTCCGTACTGTCCGGAGTGTTTGTATATATAGGCATAGCATATGCAGTTTTAAGATTCGGCTGCTTTCTTTCCTGTATCTCATACCAGAAATCCATCTCCAAAAGAGCTCCACCCGTAGCTTCAGGAACAGTGCTAAAATCAATATAATCCGTCATTGTAAAGGAAGATGTTTTTCCTAACTTTTTCAAATATGATGACGTAAATGAATGGGTCGATGAATCAACCCAAGTATAATCCGATGCCAATTCATCTTCAAGTTCATCCTTCACTGTATCATACTCAGCCTCTGTAATAACTCCTGAATCCCTAAGGCTTTTTGCTATTGCCTTTGCTCCATCTTCAGCCAAATCTTCCCAATCAAATATATTTACTCTTGTATTTCCAATTCTTACATGCTCAGACAACTCATATACACCCTGATATTCGCCATTGTATACCAGCGAAATAAACTCAGACTCCATATTATCAAGTCCCAAATCTCCTGCAAGCCCCTGTAATAATTTGTTTCTGAGAAACGAAACATCAATGGCATTAGCAAGTAATACCCAATGTTTGCTCTTTCCAAATCCAAAAATATCCGTCTTTGATTCTAACTTAACCTTAAACGGTCTCTTTGCAAGCCCTGCAGTTGAATTACCTCTAAGCTTAATCTCTGCTGTACCATTATACAGCTGTTCTGCTGTGTATCCCGAACCTGTAAGATTGAAATTAACATCTACATATTGGTCGCCCACACTACCGTAGCTTGTGTCTGAATCAATATATAACACCGGAAACATTGAATAGTAGGAGCTACAATCCGTATAGCTTCCATCCTTCATCACGATTTTTAAAGTTACTGTATTCTCAATATCGTTGGCTGTAGGTGTATAAGCAGCAGAGCTGGTGCTAACCTGTTTATCACCAACATACCATGTATAAGATTTAATATTACTCTTATTTATTACAGATGTATTGATTGTATAATTAATAGCTTTTCCTGATGTAATGGCAACATCATTAAAGCTTACACCGCCTTCTATATAGCCTGATGTTTGATTAATCTGGTCCTTGGTAAGTTCTGTATTATAAATACAAATATCATCAAACAATGCTATCATATCAGGGTCGTCTGCCCATAAGGAATTACCGCCAATACATATTGTATCAATCAAATTCTTCGTAGATGAAAACAAATCTCCAACTGTTGCACCTCCTTGTCCTGTCAGTGCAATGTTTGAAACCTCTTTACCATCCACATATATACTTGTATTTTTTGTTGAAACCGTAAATGCAATCTGATGCCACTGGCTATCAGCAAGATAATTTCCCATATCAGTAGTATCAAAATAATACCTTCTGTCGCTTTGGGTATTATTAACTCTACCGATAAGATTAACACCAAGCTTCACCATAGGATACTTGTCCCTTGCATCAGAATCATAAGCAACAAATATATCTGACCATCTATGTGCAGACTCGTTGACTATATCCACCTTTGTTGCATCAAACTTCATCCACATAGTCAAAGTAAAACCCGTTCCTGTTATTGCATTTTTGAAAATATTATCATCAAGCCTCAAATAATTGGATCTCACGGTCTTATCATACTCGTTGGCAGCATGATTATAAAAAACCTTGCCTCTATCACTATCTGAAACAATTGTACCGGAACCTACAATTTGAGCTGCTCCTATTGCCGTATTGCTTCCGGTATTAGTCACACTTTTTCCGCTAACAGACTCAAAATCGTACTTAACAACAGGTTCAGGCAATTCTGCCGCCAATACAACATTTTCTTCACTCACAACATTAAAACACTGGAGTATATTACTGCCGTTCAGTACCATAACTGCACATAGCAATACTGCTCCCAATCTTCTCATTTTCATTTTATTACGCCTCCGACAAAATAATTAATGCTATTATACCATATATTTCATAATTAATGTTAGTATTTTTTGAACACAAAATGAAAAAAGTCAAATACTTTTGTGAAAAGTATCTGACTTTTTAATTTGATTAATTCTTTTTAATCACATTATCTTTATTCTTGAAAATGCTTTCACTAGGAATAACTCCACGTACACATGAAAGCGGATAAATGTTACTGTTCTTACCAACTACAGTACCTGGATTAAGTACGGAATTACAGCCAACCTCAACATAATCACCAAGCATTGCACCAAACTTCTTAAGTCCTGTTGCAATCTCTTCCTTTGTATCATACGCATCCTTTACAACAACCAAAGTCTTATCCGACTTAACATTTGAAGTAATTGAGCCTGCACCCATATGCGACTTATATCCAAGAATTGAATCTCCTACATAATTGTAATGAGGAACCTGAACACTATTAAAAATAATAACGTTTTTAAGCTCTGTTGAATTACCAACAACTGAGCCTTTACCTACGATGGCATTACCTCTAATAAATGCACAGTGACGAACCTCTGCTTCCTCGTCAATAATAAGCGGACCATTAAGACATGCCGTAGGTGCAACCTTTGCATTCTTGGCAACCCATATATTCTCCCCGCGCTGTTCATAAATCTCAGGGTCTAATGTAGGACCAAGCTCCTTGATAAAATCACTGATACCTTTTAATGCCTCCCATGGATATGTAAAGCCCTCAAGATATGACTTTGCAATAGTTTCATCCAATGTATATAATTTACAAATTTTAGCGTTTTCCATTGTTATACTAATCCCTTCTCAATACATAAGCTAAGCGCATCTTCATCAGCGATTACGATACAATCCTCGTGTAACTGTA
>CAYWDL010000110.1:0-6733 GCA_964457015.1 uncultured Roseburia sp.
ATCTGTGTGTCGTAGATATACGGATGAAAATGGTGATAATATATATGAAATTTGCCAGACAGTAGCTGATGGCTCCTATATGTATCTTAATTGTATACCGGGTTAAGTGCCGAAGCTTTGAAGTATGGATATCCCGATACTACAGCGGTACTTGAGGTGTATAACGAAGATGGTACAGCAGTGGATTTGGATGATTCTGAGAATCCATCATTAAGCAGTGGTAATATATGTGCATTACAATATTCCATTCCAAATGCGGAAGGTTTTTATGGACATGTATATGTAAAATTACCATAGTCGAAATAATATAAAAATAAACATCCTTGGATGAATAAACCATACTATGAAGTATTGATTTTCCAAGGATGTTTATTTTTTTGTATTCAGGAGTTAAAAATCGTTATTTCCTGACAATCCCTTTCCGATACCAGTCCGGGGAACACTCATATTCTACTACAGCTCTACCTTTACCTTTTCAAGCTTCCAGATTTCCTGTACATACTCTTCAATAGTTCTGTCAGAAGAGAACTTACCAACATTTGAAGTATTAAGGATTGCTGACTTAGCCCAGCCTGCTTCATCCCTGTATGCAGCTTCAACACGCTTCTGTGCATCTGCGTATGACTTGAAGTCCTTTAAGATGAAGTATGTATCAGCCTTACCATACTTAGCTGTAAGTAATGAGTCGTAGATTTCTCTAAATCTTTCTGAATCATCTGGAGCATAAGTTCCGTTAATCAACTGCATAAGAACCTTTCTAATGTCCATATCGTTGTTGAATATTTCCATTGGGTCATAGCCGCCATGCTGTTCGTAGTTGATAACCTCGTCTGAGCTTAAACCGAAGATAAATGCATTCTCCTCGCCAACCTCTTCTACGATTTCTACGTTAGCACCGTCCATTGTACCAAGTGTAAGAGCACCATTTAACATGAACTTCATGTTACCTGTACCAGATGCTTCCTTACTAGCTGTTGAAATCTGCTCGCTTACATCAGCTGCCGCAAAAATCCATTCAGCATTTGATACTCTATAGTTCTCAATAAATACAACCTTAAGCTTTCCATCGATTGACTTATCATTGTTAATTACATCAGCAACGCTGTTGATAAGCTTGATTGTAAGCTTAGCTCTTCTATAGCCTGCAGCTGCCTTTGCACCAAAGATAAATGTTCTTGGATAGAAATCCATCTCAGGATGTTCCTTGATTTCGTTGTATAAATGCATTACATGTAAAATGTTAAGAAGCTGTCTCTTATACTCATGAAGTCTCTTAACCTGTACATCAAAGATTGAACGTGGGTCAACATCGATTCCGTTGTGTTCCTTGATGTACTTAGCAAGTCTTAACTTGTTCTGGTACTTGATGTTCATGAATTCCTGCTGTGCCTTTGCATCATCAGCGTATATTTCAAGCTTCTTGATGTGTGCAAGATTTGTTGCCCATTCATCACCAATCTTGTCTGTTACCCAGCTTGCAAGAAGTGGATTACCGTGAAGTAAGAATCTTCTCTGTGTAATACCATTTGTCTTGTTGTTGAACTTCTCTGGGAACATCTGATAAAAGTCCTTTAATTCCTGGTTCTTGAGGATTTCTGTGTGGAGTCTTGCAACACCATTTACAGAGAAGCCTGCGCAAATAGCAAGGTTTGCCATCTTAACCTGACCATCGTATACGATTGCCATCTTTCTAACCTTTTCATTGTCGCCAGGGAATTTAGTCTGAATATCAATAACAAATCTTCTATTGATTTCTTCAATAATCTGGTAACATCTTGGAAGAAGCTTAGAGAACAACTCGATTGGCCATTTTTCCAATGCTTCTGCCATAATTGTGTGGTTTGTGTAAGCAGTAGCCTTTGTTGTAACAGCCCATGCTTCATCCCATGTTAAATCATATTCGTCAATTAAGATTCTCATCAATTCTGCAACACAGATTGTTGGATGAGTATCATTCAACTGGAATACAACCTTTTCGTATAATTTCTTAATGTCGTCGTGATTGTCCATATATTTCTTAATAGCAGTCTGAACACTGGCTGATACGAAGAAATACTGCTGCTTTAATCTAAGCTCTTTACCTGCATAGTGGTCATCGCAAGGATAAAGTACTTCTACAATATTCTTTGCAAGAGCTTCTTCTTCTGTAGCCTTAATATAATCACCCTTGTTAAATGAATCAAGAACAAACTGGTTCATTGGTTCAGCATCCCAGATTCTAAGTGTGTTTACTACATTGTTAGCATAACCTACGATTGGAAGGTCATATGGAATTGCTCTAACTGACTGATAACCATCCTGAACAACTCTTTCTCTTCCATCTTCGCCTCTTTCCCAACGTGTGTAACCGCCAAACTTAACTTCACAAGCGTATTCTTCACGTCTTACCTCAAGAGGATTTCCATTCTTTAACCAGTTATCCGGTACTTCTACCTGGTAACCGTCAACAATCTTCTGCTTGAACATACCGTATTTGTAACGGATACCACAACCATATGCCGGATATCCTAATGTTGCAAGAGAATCAAGGAAACATGCCGCAAGTCTTCCAAGACCACCGTTACCTAACGCTGCGTCCGGCTCCTGATCCTCAATTAAGTTGAGGTCAAGTCCTAATTCCTCAATAGCTTCCTTAATTTCCTGTCTTGCAGAGAGGTTAATAATAATATTACCCAATGCTCTACCGGTAAGGAACTCCATTGATAAGTAGTAAACTGTCTTTGCATCCTGCTTCTCGTACTCTTTGTGAGTAGCAATCCACTGGTCGATGATATAATCCTTAAGACCATATGCAACACCTGTGTAAATGTCGAGCGGAGTAGCTTCCTCAATTGTTTTTCTTGAAACAACTTTTACGTAATCCTTTACCTGTTTCTTGAATTCATCCTTTGAAAACTTTAATGTTTCTGTCATAAGCAAGTTATTCCTTTCTTAAAATATATTTTTACATTACATTTAGTTCTGCAATAACCGGGATGTTTGCGCCTCCCTGCGCAAACTCCCAAGTGTCCATTAGGACACTTTTTTTACACCCAATAAAACCTCTTCACCATTAATGTTCCATTCCTTCTTGTATATATCTAAATCGTCATCCATAGAACCTAATTTTATATCAAGAGCAAGTACTTCCGACATTACCTTGTCTTTGTTACGCTCAAGAATATCTACTATTATATCATTTTTGTCGGCAAAAATAAAGATTTTATCCATAACTTCGTAATCAGCTTCTTTTCTCATTGTCTGAACCTTGCTGATGATTTCTCTCACAAAGCCTTCCTCAAGAAGTTCAGGAGTAATGTTTGTATCAAGTACAACTGTTACATTGTTGTCGCTTTCTGATACATAGCCCTCAATCTGAGCTGTCTCGATAAGTAAATCTTCTTTTGCAAGGGAAATAGCTACGCCATCAATTTCAAAGTTCAACGCGCCTTCTGCATTTAACTTATCCATAGCATCATTGCCATCAAGGTCTGTTAAATATGCCTTGATTCCGCCAAGCTGCTTGCCGTACTTAGGACCAACTGTCTTAAGCTGTGGCTTGAAGCTGTATGATGTAAAGCTTCTAACATCCTGTGTAAATTCTACTTCCTTAACATTCAATTCATCAGCGATGATTTCCTTGTAGAATTCTGAAAGCTCATACTCTGCCTTAACAAACATCTTGCCAATTGGCTGTCTGTTCTTGATATTTGAAGCATTTCTACAAGCTCTACCCATAACTACAATGTTAAGAACCTTTTCCATATTTTCTTCAAGTTCCTTGTCGATAAATGTTTCATTTACCTCAGGGAAATCGCAAAGGTGAATACTTTCCGGAGCATTCTTATCAACATTGCGAACTAAGTTCTGGTAAATGTCTTCTGTCATAAATGGAATCATTGGAGCAGCAGCCTTAGAGATTGTCACTAATGCTGTGTACAATGTCATATATGCATTAATCTTATCCTGTGGCATATCCTTTGCCCAGAAACGTTCTCTTGAACGTCTTACATACCAGTTACTCATATCGTCCACGAAATCCTGTAATGCTCTTGCAGCTTCAGGAATTCTGTAATTTGCAAGATTATCATCAACTGCTTTAACCACTGTATTGAGCTTTGACAATAACCATTTATCCATAACAGCAAGCTTGTCGTATTCAAGCTTGTAGTCAGTAGGATTGAATTCGTCAATATTTCCGTACAATACATAGAATGCATATGTGTTCCACAATGTACCCATGAACTTTCTCTGACCTTCTGTAACAGCCTTGTCATGGAATCTGTTTGGAAGCCATGGCGCACTGTTGATGTAGAAGTACCATCTGATTGCATCCGCACCGTGTGTTTCAAGGGCATCAAATGGGTCAACGGCATTACCCTTTGACTTACTCATCTTCTGACCATTTTCATCCTGAACGTGACCTAATACGATAACATTCTTGAATGGAGCCTTGTTGAACAATAATGTAGATTCTGCAAGTAATGTGTAGAACCAACCTCTTGTCTGGTCAACAGCCTCTGAGATAAAGTCAGCCGGGAACTGCTGTTCAAACAAATCCTTGTTTTCAAATGGATAATGATGCTGTGCAAATGGCATAGCACCTGAGTCAAACCAACAGTCAAGAACTTCCGGTATTCTGCTCATTTCCTTACCACAGCAAGGACAAGGAATCTTTACATTGTCAATGTGTGGTCTGTGAAGCTCAACATTTACTGCGTCAGGATTGCCGCTAAGCTCGGCCAATTCCTGTCTGCTGCCAACTGCAAGCTGGTGTCCGCATTCACATTCCCAAATATTCATTGGAGTTCCCCAATAACGGTTTCTTGAAACGCCCCAGTCCTGTACATTTTCAAGCCAGTTGCCGAAACGTCCTGTACCGATTGATTCAGGAATCCAGTTGATTGTATTGTTATTTCTAATCAAATCATCCTTAACTGCTGTCATCTTGATAAACCAAGACTCTCTTGCGTAGTAGATAAGTGGAGTATCACATCTCCAGCAGTGTGGATAGCTATGCTCGAACTTAGGTGCGCTGAACAACAAGCCCTTATCTTCAAGCTTCTGCAATACCATAGGGTCTGCCTTCTTACAGAACACACCAGCCATATCGCCTGTCTCTGCTGTCATTTCACCCTTACCATCTACTAACTGAACAAATGGAAGGTCATAATTTCTACCAACCTTGGCATCGTCTTCACCAAATGCAGGTGCAATATGAACAACACCAGTACCATCTGTAAGTGTTACATAAGTATCACATACTACAAAGTGTGACTTCTTGCCCTGACGAGCGCATATTTCATTTGCAAAATCAAATAATGGAACGTATTCCTTATATTCTAAATCCTTACCTGTAAAGCTCTCTACGATTTCGTAATTCTCTTCACCAAGAACTGTGTTAAGTAAAGCCTTAGCCATATAGTAAGTATATCCGTCATTTGTCTTAACCTTGCAGTACTCTTCATTTGGGTTTACACAAAGCGCAACGTTTGAAGGTAATGTCCAAGGTGTTGTTGTCCAAGCTAAGATATAAGCATCCTCATCTACAACCTTGAATCTTGCGATTGCCGAGCGTTCCTTAACATCCTTGTAGCCCTGTGCAACCTCCTGGCTTGATAATGGAGTACCACATCTTGGGCAGTAAGGTACAATCTTGAAGCCCTTGTATAAAAGCTTCTTATCCCAAATCTCCTTCAAAGCCCACCATTCAGATTCAATAAAATTGTTATCATATGTAACATATGGGTTGTCCATGTCAGCCCAGAAACCTACAGTACCTGAGAAATCCTCCCACATACCCTTGTATTTCCAAACACTTTCCTTACACTTCTCAATAAATGGCTCCATACCATATTCTTCAATCTGGTCCTTACCATCAAGTCCAAGCATCTTCTCAACCTCAAGCTCAACAGGGAGACCATGTGTATCCCATCCGGCCTTTCTTGGAACCATACAGCCCTTCATTGTTCTGTATCTAGGAATCATATCCTTGATAACACGTGTAAGCACGTGACCAATGTGAGGCTTACCATTTGCTGTTGGAGGACCATCATAGAATGTATATGTCTCTCCTTCTTTCCTTGTGTTCATAGACTTCTCGAAAATCTTATTTTCTTTCCAGAATTCTAAGACCTTTTTCTCTCTGTCGACAAAATTCATGTCAGTTGATACTTTGTTGTACATATTTCCCTCCTATAAGTCTTCGATACATAATCATTTCCGGGCTAAAATTGTATGATTTATCTCCTTTTACCCGCTTATTTTCTTCTAGGGGTAAAATTCAATGTTTTTATCTCCTTTTACCCGCTTTTTTCTTCTAGGGGTAAAATTCATATTTCATAATGATTTTTACCCATCATTTTTTATCTTTACGGGTAATTGCTGTCTATTAACGCAATTTTTACCCAGATATTTATTTTTTGAGGGTAATTTTCATCACTTCTTGCTATTTTTCCCCATAACTTTTCTTTTTCAAGGGCAATATTTCATTTATTCTGTCAATTTTGCCCTTTTTAGCATTTTCATATGGGTAAAAGCATCACATTTATATCATTATAGCCCACTTAGCATCTTACATAAGTCGTAAATCATTATTTAGCGCATTTTACTCTGTGCAATCTATAATCTGTATAATTATCATTCACAGAGCTTTTGCTACAAAAAAGCTCCTGTCCGTAATAGGACAAGAGCATAATAAATCTTGTTAACCACCTTTACGACATACGCATATCTTTATGATATTTAATATGAT
>CAYWDL010000111.1:0-6677 GCA_964457015.1 uncultured Roseburia sp.
CACCCATAGTGTATGCTGGTCTAAGTACAACAGGATATCCTAATTCATCAGCTATCTCAACAGCTTCCTCTACTGAGTAAGCAACCTGGCTTCTTGCCATCTCGATTCCAAGACGATCCATTGTCTTCTTGAATTCGATTCTGTCCTCACCACGCTCGATAGCGTCAACCTGAACACCGATAACCTTTACATTATATTTATCAAGGACACCTGCCTGAGCTAACTCAGAACATAGGTTAAGTCCTGACTGTCCACCAAGATTTGGCAATATTGCATCCGGTCTTTCCTTTGCAATTATCTCCTCAAGTCTGTCCACATTAAGTGGCTCAATATATGTTACATCTGCAATTCCCGGGTCTGTCATTATTGTCGCAGGATTGGAGTTAACCAGAATAATCTCATATCCTAACTGACGAAGCGCCTTACATGCCTGAGTTCCCGAGTAGTCGAACTCGCAGGCCTGTCCGATAATAATTGGACCGGAGCCGATAATCAACACTTTGTGAATGTCATTTCTTTTTCCCATTTTAGGTCTCCTCACATTTCTTAAAATTTCTCACCTTATATAATACCACAGCAAACGCAATTTTTCAATTTATTCTATACGTTTTTTTCCGTCAAATTTCTATCTTCTATTTTTCGCACAAAAAAACATCTTTTTAAGGATAAAATTCTATAAAATTTATATAAATTTTTTATAAAATTCTTCTCAAAATTAAAGACGCCAACCTTACGTGACGTCTCAATATCCATAAATATCATATATTTCATCGGTGTAAACACCCTGTTCCTTATACACGATAATCGGCTTTTCCACCTTTACCATGCTTTTTCCACCTTTTAATGCTTCAATCAATACCATATTGGCTTCCTTGTCCACAAAAGGATGTACAAATTTTATCCTCTTCGGTTCCAGCTTATACTTTTTAAGCATTTCCACAATCTCTATCAGCCTGTGTGGTCTGTGAACCATATACATTCGCCCGTTTGCCTTAAGAACAGCCGCGCCTTCTCTGACAACATCCTCCAGTGTACACAACACCTCATGTCTTGCAATGGCCTTTGGCATATCCGGATTCTTGATTCCGTGCATATCATTCATATATGGCGGATTGGTCGTAACCACATCAAATGTTCCCTTGCCAAATATAGTGCCTGCCTCTTTGATGTCGCCTGTAACAATGCTCACCTTTTTTGAAAGCCCATTCAATGCAACACTTCTCGAGGCCATATCTGCGCTTTCTTCCTGAATCTCAAGTCCCGTAAAATGCTGCCCTTCTGTCTTTGCCTCCAAAAGAATGGGAATTATTCCCGTACCTGTTCCCAGGTCCAAGACCTTCTCACCCTTCCTCACGTTGGCAAATCCTGATAATAGCACTGCATCCATTCCAAAGCAGAACTTCTCCTTATGCTGTATTATCTTGTATCCGTTGCGCTCCAAATCATCGATTCGTTCGCCCGGCTTTAAATTAATCGTCAAATTTTGATTTTCCATCTTGCTTCTCAAGTGCTTCCAATGCCTTTAATTCATCATCATTTATGTTAAGATTCTCTCTTCTTCTCTTTGGCTTAAACTTAAGCTCATCCACCTTGTACTCGCGAATCTCTTTCTCGTCATTTACCTCAACGATAACCTTCACCTTCTGACGAAGTACGCTTACAGACTGAACCTCGCCCTTACAGCCATCAATTGTTCCAACAATATCACCTACATCCGGAAGCTTGGAGTTAAGATGTTCATAAGTTTCCTGCTCATTCTTCAGACAACACATAAGTCTTCCACATACACCGGAAATCTTTGTAGGATTAAGCGACAAATTCTGCTCCTTCGCCATCTTTATGGAAACAGGCACAAAATCAGACAGGTATGTGCTGCAGCAAAGCGGTCTGCCGCATACGCTTAAGCCACCCATATACTTTGTCTCATCTCTTACGCCTATCTGTCTAAGTTCGATTCTCGTCTTAAATACTGCTGCCAAATCCTTAACAAGCTCTCTGAAATCGATTCGTCCATCTGCTGTAAAGTAGAACAACACCTTATTATTATCAAAGGTATACTCTGCATCTATAAGCTTCATCACAAGACCGTGCTCTGAAATCTTCTTCTTGCAGACCTCAAATGCTTTTCTTTCCTTTTCCTTATTCTTCTTTTCTGTTTCATCGTCCTGAGCCGTAGCCACACGGATAACCGGCTTCAATGGCTGAATTACCTTATCATCAGTAACCTCCTTTGTTCCGATTATAACCCTTCCATACTCCACGCCTCTTGCAGTTTCAACTATAACATGCTGTCCTGCTTTTATTTCCAATCCGGCAGGATCAAAGTAATATATCTTTCCTGCTCTTCTAAATCTTACACCTATAATCTTTATCATCTATAAACCTCAACTTTCTTTGCGCGCTATTAACTGAAACACGCACGTAGATTTTACCACACATATCAGCCTTCCGTCAACAAATCACGAATTTTTAGATACATTACCTCCAATGTAAGCTCCAGATTCACATTGGACGCAAGCCTTATATGCACCTTATTAATCTCTTCCAAAATATCATTTATGGCCTGATACGTATATCCCTGACTCTGTTTTTTTATATTCGCTGCGTACTCCTTAAATATAAGCTTCGCATCATTTCCTGTTGACTTATAATACAACACGTCGCGAAACCACATTGTAACCAAATCAAGGTATCCATTCATATCATTCTTAAACTCCGCAGCTGTTTTAATCTTTGCATTAAGCCCTGCAGCATCATGCTTCTTTATGTTTTTTAGCATATCCGTTACATTATCCCGCATAGCTGAATAGTCGTCGTTTTCCACCATCTTAATGGCTTTTCCCATATTTCCCGCCGAAAATTCAAACAATGATGTAATCTCATAATCCGGCACTCTCATCTTGCTTTGGAAATACTGCTTGAATTCATTTTTTAAAACGGACTTCACCTCTAGCAAAACACATCTTGACTGTATGGTTTCAAGCATCATTTCCTTGCTCTCGGCCAATAGTATGACTATACCATACGCAGGCGGCTCTTCTATGGTTTTAAGGATGGCATTCTGGGCCCCAACCGACATCTTTTCAGCCTCATCGATTATATATATTTTAAACTTTGATGAATATGGCTTAATGGCAATATCATTAATAAGCTGCTCTCTTGCCTCGTCCACGGAAATGGTGTTTGGCTTCTCATGGTACACCCACTTTATATCAGGGTTGTTTCGTCCCAAGGCCTGCTTACACGCCCTACATTCCATACACGGCTCATCACCGTCATTTTCACATTGCAAAAGCATGGAAAATCTGTCTGCAAGCAACTTTTTTCCCATACCTTTTTCACCACATATCATGTATGCATGTGATATTTTATTCAATTTTTTGGCGTTCTTCATATGCTTTACGATATGCTCCTGCCCTACTATATCTTTAAAACCTGACATATTTTTCTCCAATTACAATTCATGATAAGAATTATGTAAGAATATCCAGCAACAATCCTCTAATCTCGCCAACCTTACTCAATATCATAATGTTGTCCTTCTCTTCCTTCAAAAGCTCCTCCGCAAGCTCATCCAGATTCTCATCGATAAGACGCACAATACCATATACTCTGTGTCTTCCACGCCTATCAAGAAAGTTCTCTCTTGAGAACTTATGACTTCTGTACACAACCTCATTTAAAAAGCTTTTTATCAGCTCCCTGTATCTCTTCATATCCCTCACATCTGTATGCTTGGATATCTTCTTGCCCTGCTCGCTGATTTCATTTAATAGCGCGCCAACCTTAGCCTGCAAATCAGCTTCCTCAATATTGCTTAGCAATGTAAACTTGAAGCTGTCATCTGTAGCCTTTGTCTGCTTTGTTGTATCTACTCTGTTCGCATTCAATAATTCCGATATTCTCATATCCATATTGTCCATACTAAACACCTTCCTTCTTGGCGCTCTTTTTCCTAGTCAGCTCTGAAGCCCTTTACATATGCCCTGATTTCTTCAAGACATTGTTCCAAATCATTATTCTCAAATCTTTTCTCAATACGGTTTCTTTTAATATTTTCCTCTGCAAAGTCGGCTTCATCAGCAAGAAATCTTCTACACATTTCCGCATATTTAGGTTCCTTCTGCATTCTCTCTCTCTGCAGCGCTCTGTCAAGTCGTACTCCATCGTCTACATATACATATATCGGCACTAAATCCTCATTTCCATAATATTTGCAAATGTTTTCATATGACTCCAGCGTTCCTATTAATAGATAATCTCCTTTGTCAAAATCAATCTGTCCGTCATCTGCCGTAAAATAATTCCACACCCCATGAACAGTGTTATATGCTCTATGCTCAATGATTTTTCCCTCGCATCGCATCTCTTCCATCTTATCAACAGACACAAAGAAATATTCCTTTCCATCCGCTTCACCCTCACGTATAGGTCTTGTAGTATATCCTACAATATCCTTAAAGCCCAAGCTTTCATCCGCCATAAGCCTTTTGTAGATGGTATCCTTACCAGATGAACTTTTTCCCATTATGTAAAAAATCTTTCCCATGACTTAAAATCCTCTTTTACAACCTGAATTTTGCCTTCTTCATTGTATCTTGGCCCATAAATATTATATCCTTTATCCTTATATCCAATATAATTATTTACAGTATTTTTCATAATTATCTCACCCGGTGCCAGTATTGGAATCCCAGGTGGATACATATAAATGTACTCGCAGCTTATTTTTCCTATGGCATCAGTTATATTTACTACCTCTTTTTCCTGTTCCTGGGCCTCTGCCGGGCCCATCTTTACAACAGCACGGCCCTCAAACATCAGTGTCTGCTGAGCCTTCTTTTCAATAGCAATGCCATTTCTTGAAAGGTACCTCTCCTCAACACGGACCTCACGGTCAATGTCCTCAAGTGCCTTATAAAGCCTTTCAAACCCCTCCGCTGAATCAGCCAGACTAGTCATGGCAAGAACATATTTTGTACTAACCATCTCCAGCTGCAAATGATATTTATCTCTCAACGTATCATACAAGTATCTGGCATCTTTTTTTCTGCTGTTCATAAATATAACTAATTTGCCTCTATCTATATCAAATACCTTTGATTTATTCACGTTATCCACATTAAAAACACTAATATGTGTTAGTTTTTCCACATTTTTTGTGAATTTTTTTAGGTTTTCCACATACCCATCAAATAAAATAGGTCCAAATTCCAATACTCTGCTGACACTATTGTCTATACTACTCATGAGCACATATGACGGACTGCTTGTCTGAAATATTCCCAGATATTTTTTCACCTCAGCTGCATCCACTCTATTTCCCTTTATGTGCAAAAGTCCTGTCTGCGTAAGACCTTTCATGGTTTTATGCATACTCTGAACAACAATATCTGCTCCACATTTTACAGCTCCATCCGGAAAATATTTATGAAAACCCAAATGTGAACCATGAGCTTCATCAACTATTAATATTCTATTGTATTTATGCACAATCTCAGCAATTTTCTTAATATCTGAAACAACGCCCTCATAAGTAGGTGACGTTATGACAACCACCTTAATATCTTCAAATTCTTTTAGCTTTTCCTCTATAACCTCTGCATTTACGGAGCCAAACATATCCATTCCCTCTATCATCTCAGGATATATGTACTCCGGTACAAGCTTTCTTAAATATATTGATTTGTAAACGCTTCCATGACAATTTCTTGCCACCAGTATTCGGTCGTTTTCCTTCGTTGTGGCAAATATAGCTGTTAAAATTCCACCTGTACTGCCATTTACCAAATAATAAGATATGTCCGCTCCATAACACTTGCTTGCACGGTTCATGGCATCTTT
This sequence comes from uncultured Roseburia sp., assembly GCA_964457015.1. GTDB lineage: Bacteria > Bacillota > Clostridia > Lachnospirales > Lachnospiraceae > SVEL01. The sequence goes on from CAYWDL010000111.1 coordinate 5,845, forward strand.
TAATATGCCCTCCGCCTCATACAAATTGTCCATTCCATCAATCTCTGTCATATCATATGAATATGGATTATAGGCGCACTCCTGCTTACGCTTGTGCCCCGGCATATGAAAGGGATAATAATCTGTCTGACAATATTCTGTTATCTCATCAACAAGATTTCTCTTCTCTTCTCCTTTTATTAAACTTCATATTCCTGATTATTGCCATTCTCCGGTGCAACATAGGTGGACTTTGCCAATACTGCTTCCAGCTTTTTCAGTAATACATCCGGCTCGTAAGGCTTAACAATATAATCCTTCATACCAACCTGCATACAATTCTCAATAATCTCTTTAGACGATAACGCCGTAAAAAATATTACAGGAATATCTTTAATATTCTTCATTTTTCTGATTCTTCTTACTGTATCTATTCCATCCAATCCAGGCATATTAACATCCATAAGAACGATGTCAATAGGCTTACATTCTAATATATCAAGTGCCAATTCTCCCGAATTTGAAAGATACACATTATACGTTTCTCCAAGGACAAATTTGGCCATTTTTAAAATTGGTTTTGTATCATCTACCACTAATACGTTTTTCATACTTTTCTTCCTTTCGTAACATTTCATTTTTATTATAACACAATAAATCGAGTAGGAATACTACTCGATTTAAAAATTTTGCAAAATAAAAATGCCCAGAGCCGGAATCGAACCAGCGACACGAGGATTTTCAGTCCTCTGCTCTACCAACTGAGCTATCTGGGCATAGTATAAACGGTATTACTACCGAGTTGCGGGGATAGGATTTGAACCTATGACCTTCGGGTTATGAGCCCGACGAGC